>NZ_CP177325.1:600000-850000 GCF_046843095.1 Bartonella sp. DGB2 | reverse complement strand
TCGCTTTATTAAAAGTAGCGAACCAGAAATGACCGATACCCTGAAAAAGACTTTCTCTGGTAGCCTGCCGTTTTCTCACATTGATAGTAATAATCTTCCCACCGTTTACGACGCTATTTATCAATCTATATTAAGCTACAAGCTACCTGAAAGCACCGCCACACAGTTGATCAAAATATTGGCCACTGATGTAGATTTAAAAAGCCACGCTTCGCCCAATGATCTATTAGAAATTTTCTACGCTGTCCCCCAAAAGGATAGTAATACGCCTCCTGAACTCCGCTATATTAAAGCCGTTTTTAACGGTACACCACATATTTATTATAGTTTCCAAAACACCGATGGCGATGTTGACTATTACAACGCTCAAGGCCGCAGTTCTAAGCAATTTCTCCTGAGAAAACCCGTGCCAAATGGTATCTTCCGCTCCCCCTTTGGACCGCGTCACCACCCTATTCTAGGCTATGTACGTATGCATACAGGGGTTGACTGGGCCGCCCCCCGCGGCTCCCCCATTGTCGCTGCAGGAGATGGAGTTATTATTAAAGTTGGCTATATGCGAGGTTATGGAAACCACACAGAAATCCAACATGCCAATGGTTATATAACCTCTTATTCCCACCAAAATGGCTTTGCTGCCAATATCAAACCTGGCGTTCATGTGCATCAGGGACAAGTAATCGGTTATGTAGGTTCTACTGGGCTTTCTTCTGGCCCGCACTGCCATTTTGAAATAATCGTCAATGGCACGAAAGTTGATCCTATGCGTATCCGCCTTCCCGACAATAAAGCATTAAAAGGCCAAGATCTCGAAGAATTTCTTCAGGCGCGAAACCAAATCAACAACTTACTTAATGAACATACAAACCAAAAGTTTGCCTTTGCACATAGCTCTACCATAGAGTAAAAAGTATAAATTCTTTAAAAACGATGTTTACCTGCCTTCATTAAGCTTTGGCAGTGGTATTACTACTTTAGCTCCACCCGCGGTACTTTTTTCAAAAAGAACGCGCGCTCCAAATTGCATACATAATTGTTGAACAACTAGACTTCCAAGCCCAACAGTCGCAGCAGACCCAATATCTTCGGTAGCCTTAGAGGTAATTCCGACGCCATTATCTTCCACAATCAAAGCTAAACTGCCATCATCCTGCGGGCCGAAAAAAAGCCGTACCCAACCGCGCCGTTGATTCGGAAACGCGTGTTTGATAGCATTAGTTAAAAGCTCACCTAAAATAATACCTAAAGTCGTTGCATCTCTCGAAGAGAGCTGACACGGATGGAACTCGGTTTCAATATGGATACGCGCTCGTAAATGAGCTGAAAACGCCGATTTGACATCATCCACAACGGCTTGCAAAAATTCATCTACCAGAGTGGTTTCCATATCATCGCTTAGCCGTAAACGTCGATGAGCGGTAGAAATAGTTTGAATCCGATCGCGTGCCGCCTGCAACGCGCTACGCACTTCAAGATTTTGGCTGCGCTGTAATTGTAATCCCAACAAGGATGAGACTGTAGCCAAAGAGTTGCCGATTCTATGGCTTGCGTCCTGCAACAAAAGCTCAACACGCCGCCGCTCCTTTTCAGCATGCTGACGCGCTTTTTCTACTTCATAAGTACGTTCTCGCACCCGCTCTTCTAAAGCAGCGTTTTCGCTATGCAACAACATTTGATAAGTTTTTAGCTTTACAATATCGCGACGAAAACGTTGAATCATTAAATACGTCAAAACAAAAATACTTACTACCGCAATAATCGCCGCAATGGTAAGCGCTGCCCGTAAAAGGGCAATCTCCTCACGATGCTTTCTCCTTGCCTTATCATCACCATGCACTAAAGCGCCCAGTAATTTGCCAAGCCGTTCAATGCTGGCGGGAACACTATTAGGAAAAATAAGCGGGGCATGGCTTCTATCCCCCAAAGCCGCCATGCGCGCATGTAAAGCCTTGCTACGTGCTTCTACATCGCTTTTCAATTCATTGAACCAACTCTGCCATTGCGGCTGCGTGTGCACAATAAGATTTAAATAAGCCAAAGCATTCTCAAATCCCTCACTAGCCTTATCAAAACGCTGTTGGTCTTCAGACCGGTTGTAAATACTATAGGATCGCTCTGCTGCTGCCATTTCAATCAAATGCACAAGCACCAGATCTGACTGTTCACGCAATTGTGAACTCGTTGCTAAACGAGCCACTTCACGGTCTGCAGCATTGGATAGCAAGACAATACACAAAGTAGCCAAGAGCACCATCAAGAGCGATACGAAGATCGTAGCCCGCCGCCTAGGCGCGCTGACAGCAGTTTTTTCGAGTGCAGTTGACACGTTATCTCTTACATCACTCATCAATAAGCCAAAATTCCACAAAATATATCTGAAACAAGAAAAGAGGAATGGTCGAATACGTAACGCGATAGGAAAAAAAGCAAAGCGTCCTCCACTCAAATCATATATTACGGACTAAATGAGCGGCCAATCGCGCTAACTGCATGAATATCAGGCCCATAATCAGCCTGGCCGTTGACACCTAATATTTCTTGCAAGCGACCCCGAGCGCGACTCACACGGCTTTTGATAGTACCTACCGCACAACCACAAATTTTTGCCGCATCTTCATAAGAAAAACCGGATGCTCCAATCAAAATAATCGCCTCTCTTTGATCAGGAGGCAAAACATCAAGAGCTTTTTTGAAATCTTGCAAATCTAAACGTCCATGCTGTGCAGGGTGGATCGCCATATTTTCCGTAAAAACCCCATCGCTATCTTGAATTTCACGCCCCCTTTTTCGCATCTGACTGTAAAATTCATTGCGCAAAATAGTAAAGAGCCATGCTTTCATATTGGTACCTAAAGCAAAACTTGCCTGCTTTTCCCAAGCCTTCATAATCGTATCTTGCACAAGATCATCTGCTCGATCCTGCTTCCCACTCAACGACACAGCAAAGGCGCGTAAAGCGGGCAAAATAGCCAAAAGGTCACGTTTAAAGTGATTAGCGGGCCTATCCATAACACTAGGAGCCCTCTTTTGACGATTCTTCAGCTGCCTCTTCGGCTTGATCCAGCTTCTCTAAAAGATCTAGAAACCGTTCAGGAATCTCCTCCTCTTGAATCCCCGTATAAAATTGCTTCAATTTCTCAGCAATCTCACTTTGTGGCCCAAACAGATCTTGGATTATATCTTCACCAAGCTCCTGCTCCTCACGGTCTTTTGCCATCCCTATGCCCCTTACTGCCAACCATAAATACAACCTATGGTAGGATAAACTTAACACATCAACTGTATAAGATAAGACTAAGGGGAAAAAGTTCCAGCGCGTATGGGAACTTTTTTATCCCAGAAGCGTTTAAACGGAAATGCACTTTCCGGGGCAGAAGGAGTAAGAATATGCCATTATCCACGCGTATAGCGCCACACCTCCCCTATTTACGGCGTTTTGCTCGGGCCATAACAGGATCACAAATATCAGGCGATGCTTATGTTTCGGCTATGCTGGAAGCTTTAATCACCGATATTTCTATTTTTCCAAAAGCATCCAATGACCGAATCAGTATTTATCAACTTTTTTGCCGGCTGTTTGACCAAACGAATCTTCTAACTGCCGAACCCTTGCCTCAATTTGGCCTCGAGCAAAAAGCTAGCGCAAAATTATCTTATCTCTCCCCCAAGGCGAGACAAGCCTTCTTGTTAATTGCCGTTGAAGACTTTCGCGAAAATGAAGCTGTAGAAGTTTTACGTACTGATATGGAAAAATTCCGCGATCTTCTCAATGAGGCCTCAAAGGACATTTCAGCCCAAGTATCTACTAATATCCTTATCATTGAAGATGAGCCCCTCATCGCGATGGACCTCGAACAAATGGTCGAAAGCCTTGGTCACCAAGTGGTGGGCATCGCCCGTACCCGTAAAGAAGCCAATGCTCTTTATCAACAAAAGAACGCTGGCATGATTTTAGCCGATATTCAACTCGCTGATAATAGCTCAGGGATTGATGCCGTCAATGATATTCTAAAAAGCCATCACATTCCCGTAATCTTTCTCACAGCTTTTCCCGAGCGCTTGCTCACAGGTGAGCGGCCTGAACCCACTTTTTTGGTCACCAAGCCCTTTAATCCTGATATGCTAAAAGCATTAATCTCACAGGCGCTCTTTTTTCAAGAGAATGCCTCTAAAGCAGCCTAATCCGGCATAAGAGTGATATGGCTATCTCAATCACATCTGCTGATACCTCACATCTGAGCGCCTTATTGCAAGCTATCCGAGGCGCTCGGATTTGCGTCCTTTACCAAACACCTAACCTCATCTATCATTGGGCGGAAAACTTACCTGAAAGTTTACACCGCCATTGGCATGTTGGTTGCCGTGATAGCGACTTCCTCTCTATTGAACTTGCCGACCGCATGGAAACCATAAAGTTACAAGTCCTAGAAAGCGGCGTTACCCAAACTATGGAAGTCCGATTCGAAAGCCCAAGCCAACAGGTTACATGGTATAAATTTTCCATAGACTGTCATCGCAGCCCAAAAGGAGAAATCATCGGCGTTATTACTACGGGGGTCGATGTATCGCACTTACGTCGCCGCGAGCAAATGCTAAAAATTCTTCTACGCGAAGTAAGCCACCGATCAAAAAACCTCCTCGCGATCATTCAAAGCATCGCCACCCAAACAGCGCGCCATACAGAATCTGTCCAAAGCTTTTTACGAAAGTTCCAAGGCCGCGTCCAATCTATGTCAAATTCGCAAGACTTAGTCACAGATTCTGACTGGCGTGGTGCGCAATTCAAAGACCTTGTCTTTTCTCAAGCCAGTAACTATCTAACTCACCAAATTAAACGCTTCCGAGTATGCGGCGATAATGCTTATCTCTTCCCTGGTGCCGCCCTTCATATCGGCCTAGCATTGCATGAATTAATCATAAACTCACTCAGCTATGGAGCCTTGGGTCAAAAATATGGCGTGGTTACCCTCACAAGCCAAATCCATCCACTCCATCTTAATTCTGCAGAGGAAGAAACAGGTACAAAACTTGCTATCCATTGGCAAGAGGATTTTGACGGCTTCAGTAATAACTTCCGAGATAATAAAGCTTGTTTTGGTAGTGTTCTCTTAGAAAAAATTGTTCCTCTTGCCGTCAACGGCGAAGCGCACCTTGAATTTACCCCCAGAGGGGTATGCTACCGCCTCTCGCTGCCTGATAAACATTTTGATATCCATCAATCCATATAGTTTATCTTAATAAATAAACCGGAACAAAAGCTCCCCTATCTCATTATATCATTGTTCACAATAACTTAAAAACAATGGGGGCTCACTATGGGCAACTTTTTAGCAATTATGTTCCTAATTGCATGCAGCGATGATTTTGCCGCCTGCACGCCTCAAACCCGTAACGTCGCCCTATACCAAAATGAAAAAAATTGTGAAGAAAACCTGAAGCCAGCGCTTTTGCATACCCCACTCCAAGCCCCGCAAATGTTTGGCACCTGCGTTAAAATAAAGCCAACAAACCTCAATAAAAACAACGCTCTTATCTGGCGCATAAATAAACAAGGCGACCTTTTTGTACGCGTTGAAACGCTTGCGGCCACTTCACCCACATTTATTCCTTGACTTAGACATCATTAAACTTTCAAAAATAGGGAACAGTAATTATAGACAAGGGAAAAACGTGCAAAACCATATCATCCAGGAAAAAGATAGCGAACAACCCCTCGACCCAGCAGTTGAGCGTGTACGCCGCAAGCTCATGCGCCTCATGCTTCTTTCACTCGCCATCACTATATTGCTTATTTTAATCGTACTCGCAGCAGTGATATATAAAATCATGACCCCTACGCCCCACAAAAGCGAGCTGCTAGCACCAAGCCAATATATGCTTCCGCTTAAAACAGGCGAAAAACTTATCTCACAAAGCCTATCAGGATCTTACCTTTCTCTTGAAGTCGTCAACGAAAAAGGCAAAACTGAAATCCTTATCTATAATTATCAAACCAACACCCTCATCGCTCGTCTTAGCTCAAACTCTTAAGAAGACTAATTCTTTTGATCAATAATGGGGAAATAAAAATCGCCGCTTTCGCGGCGATTTTCTATTAAAGATAAAAGCCCGAAAGCTTACCCTTGCTTTTTCAAAGCTGCACCTAAAATATCACCTAAGGAAACGCCAGAATCAGCCGATCCATATTGCGCTACAGCTTCTTTTTCCTCAGCAATTTCAAGAGCTTTAATTGAAATTAATAGTTTCCGGCTTTTTTTGTCAAAAGAAAGAATTCGCGCATCCACCTTTTGACCAATACTAAAGCGCTCTGGGCGTTGTTCATCGCGATCACGCGCTAAGTCGCTACGGCGAATCGTAGTTTCTAGATCATGATCAACCAAGCGAACATCAACGCCATTGTCATGTACAGCTATTACGTCAGCAGTCACCACAGCGCCCTTACGCAAATCACCAGAAGTAGCTGCAAGGCCTACCTTATCGCCAACCAACTGCTTAATACCCAATGAGATACGCTCTTTTTCTATATCAACATCAAGTACCACAGCTTTAACGACATCGCCTTTATTATATTCTTCAATCACTTGCTCACCAGGACGGTTCCAATCCAGATCGGAAAGATGCACCATCCCATCCACATCCCCTTCAAGGCCGATGAACAAACCAAACTCGGTTTTATTCTTCACTTCGCCTTCAATTTGTGAATTGACAGGGAATTTTTCAGCGAAAGCGACCCATGGGTTTTCAAGCGTTTGCTTCAAGCCCAAAGAGATACGGCGTTTAGAAGGATCAACCTCCAACACCACCACTTCTACTTCCTGCGAGGTGGAGAGCAATTTTCCTGGGTGAACGTTTTTCTTAGTCCAACTCATTTCGGAAACATGGATCAAACCCTCAATCCCAGGCTCAATTTCCACAAAGCCGCCATAGTCTGTGATATTAGTAACGGCACCAGTGATTTTTTTGCCAATAGGATATTTTGCACTAATTCCATCCCATGGATCATTTTCAAGCTGCTTCATCCCCAGCGAAATACGATGCGTATCTTGGTTGATACGGATAATTTGTACCTTCACTGTTTGACCAACTGTCAAAATTTCCGACGGGTGAGTTACCCGGCGCCATGCCATATCGGTAACATGTAGCAAGCCGTCAATGCCACCTAAATCAACAAAAGCACCATAATCGGTAATGTTTTTGACAACCCCTTCGACTACTTGATTCTCTTCAAGGTTTTGTACAATTTCAGAACGTTGCTCCGCACGGCTTTCTTCTAGGACAGTCCGGCGCGAAACAACAATATTGCCGCGACGACGATCCATTTTCAAAATTTCAAAAGGTTGTGAGTTATGCATCAAAGGCGTAACATCACGGATAGGGCGAATATCCACTTGACTACGTGGCAAAAAGGCCACAGCCCCATCAAGATCCACAGTAAAACCGCCTTTTACTTGGCTAAAGATCACCCCATCAACGCGCTCATTGGCGTTGAATTTTTCTTCTAAACGCAACCAGCTTTCTTCGCGACGCGCTTTCTCACGGGAAAGAACAGCTTCACCCATCGCATTTTCAATACGTTCAACGTAGACTTCAACCTCATCGCCTAGCTTCAAGGAGCCATCTTTGCCCTTTGCGCCAAATTCTTTAAGGGGAATCCGCCCTTCAACCTTCAAACCCGCATCAATAATCGCCATATCTTTTTCAATAGCTACGATACGGCCTTTAACCACGGAACCTTCCGTCAAATCATTTGATTGAAATGATTCAACCAATAAAGCTTCAAAGTCAGCCGTGGTGGGATTATATTGAGACATAAAAACTCCTCATATGCCAAAAGGCACGTGCGCCGGTTAGTGTGAATGAAAGAAAAAGCCATAGTGGCGCTCAATCGCTCTTTCTCAAAGGTTTAACTCAATCTTACCGCTATGGGAGGCTCCCATAGGATAGTATAGATCCTAGTACCCAACGAGCCTGATCCTGTCATAACTTCGCTCTCATATCCTTTTATATAGAATAAACGGAAAAATTAGGCTAAGCTGAACTGCATGGAGCACCCTCAAATAGGCTTGGATTACTCTGAACCACTCTGCTCAACTACTTTAATCCTCATTTTAAATACAGGATCAATTAACGCGCAAGCGGTTAAAAATGTTGTTTCTATAGACAATTTTGTCGTATCAAGCAAGTGGGCATTTTTAGCTAACCGCAATGCTCCTTCTAGTCGGCCTTTATCACGTGCATCCCGCCGTTCAATATCCGCCAAAACCTGCTCATAACTGGCCAAGCCACCTTTAGAAATAATCTCGTCATAGCGGCGACGCGCTCGAACTGCGCTTTCAGCATCAATATAAAGCTTCACTTGGGCGTGGGGACACACAACTGTTCCAATATCGCGACCATCTAACACTGCGCCCGGTGTTCGACTAGCGAAAGCGCGCTGTTTTTCCACCAAAATGGCTCGTAATCCGCCCATTACAGCAATTTTTGAGCTTACTTCACCAATAAAATGTTCCGATAAAACTCTACGATCCAGCCTTTCGAAATCAAGAGATTGTGCGAAACGACTTACTATGTCTTCATCATCAAGCGGTAATTTTTTCTCTAAGAGCGAAAGGGCTACGGCACGATACATCAAACCCGTATCCAAATACGGTAAATGATAATGGAGAGCCAGCCGCCGCGCTAAAGTGCCCTTACCAGAGGCGGCAGGCCCATCAACAGCAATCACAAAATTGGGCATTCAATCCGCCCTCCCAAACCGGTCATCAAATCCTTGAAATCTGGAAAACTTGTACCAATCATAGAATCATCATCAATCGAAACAGGTAAAGGCGTTGCAAGGCCTAAGGTCAAAAAACTCATCGCAATCCGGTGATCCATATGAGTTGCCACTAAACTACCACCAAATCCCTTACCATCGGGGCGTCCATAAACGGTAAGTGAATCCTCATCCCCTTGGCAATCAATATGATTCGCTTGCAAACCCGCTACCATAGTACTTAATCGATCAGATTCCTTTACTCGCAATTCACCAAGACCAGCCATCACCGTTTTTCCCTCGGCAAAAGCCGCAGCCACAGCCAAAATCGGATACTCATCGATCATCGATGGGGCACGCTCTTGAGGCACTCTTACTCCCTTCAGACTTGAATGCCTAACACGCACATCGCCCACCACCTCGCCACCGCTTTGCCGCTTGTTCAAAATTACAATCTGACCGCCCATTTCTTCCAAAGTTATAATCAAACCAATACGAGTAGGATTGAGCAAAACATTTTCAATCACCACATCTGATCCCTCAATGATCAGCGCTGCAACCATTAAAAAAGCTGCTGAAGATGGATCTCCGGGCACTTCAATTACTTGCCCATAGAGCTCTGTTTGGCCAGTAAGGTGAATAGCACGCGCGCCAGTTTCCGCTTCTTCAAGCTCAAGCTTAGCACCAAAACTCAAAAGCATTTTTTCGCTATGATCGCGCGAGGGAACAGTTTCCAGGACTGTTGTCATACCAGGACAATTAAGACCCGCGAAAAGCACTGCTGATTTTACTTGCGCTGAAGCCATAGGCAGACGATATACAATAGGATGCGCCACCCGCGGCCCACAAAGACTAAGAGGCAAACGCTCCCCCGCGCTGGCTTCTACCACTACACCCATTGCCCGCAAAGGGTCTAACACCCGTCCCATGGGACGCTTTGAAAGAGACTTATCACCACAAAAATGCGTAGTCATAGCATAAGAGCCCACTAGACCCATGACCAAACGTGCTCCTGTGCCCGCATTGCCGAAATCCAAAGGGTTATCAGGCGCAAGTAAACAACCATTACCTGTGCCGTTAACCACCCATTCGTCACCCTCTTTATAGATAGAAGCACCTAAAGCTTGCATCGCACGACCCGTATGCAAAACATCCGCGCCCTCTAAAAGGCCTCGCACACGCGTCTCACCACTAGCAACGCCACCCAAAATAAAACAACGATGCGAAATTGATTTATCACCAGGCACACGCACAGTGCCCCGAAGTTTGTATGATTGATAAGCGGTCAAAGCCGGCACAATGTCTCTCCAGAATTAACGAGCGCCTTAAAAATACAATTTCTATAGCATAAAATTACCATCATACCACGGAAAAACCACTTTTTTTCATGCTTTATCTTTGACAAAGACTCGATTTTTGCTTAACGAAAACATATTTCATACAAACCATAGCCAACCAAAGAGGCTCGGTCCATGGCAAAGCAACAACTCGGAACCAAACGCGTCGACCCAGAAACGGGGAAAAAGTTCTACGATCTCAATCGTGATCCTATCATTTCGCCCTATACGGGCATCTCCTACCCTCGCTCTTATTTTGAAGCCACAGCCGCCGAAGCTGGTAGCGGAGATGAAGAAATTGAAACTGAAGAACTAGATGCTGTGCTCGAAAAGCCAAGTTTTATTTCCCTTGAAGATGCTGAAGATGAAAATAAAACTGAAGATGTCATTCCTGATCTTGATGATGATGTCGTCCTTGATGATGATGATACATTCCTTCCTCATGATGATGAAGACGATGAGGATGTAAGCGATATCTTAGGTGGCGGAGCCGTCTCCGATGACGATGAAAGCTGATTTCAAGCCATAGGAGAATGAGGGAAATTTTGTAAAAATATAATTTCCCTCTTGATCTTCCCCAATGATAGCTTTAAGGAAAAGCCTATCTAATTCTCCTTCATGGGGCTATAGCTCAGCTGGGAGAGCGCTTGCATGGCATGCAAGAGGTCAGCGGTTCGATCCCGCTTAGCTCCACCATATTTTATTTTTCCTAATTACTTAGATATGACACTTTTACCTCCACCTTAATCGATTCTTGCATTTGCAACAAATGTACGACACAATAGGCAAAAATTCATTAAGGAAATTGTCATGCCTCCCTACCGCTCTCGTACCTCTACCCATGGACGTAATATGGCGGGAGCGCGTAGCTTGTGGCGAGCCACCGGTATGCAGGACGATGATTTCGGTAAACCGATTATCGCCATTGCCAATTCTTTCACCCAATTCGTGCCTGGCCATGTTCATCTCAAAGATCTAGGACAATTGGTTGCCCGCGAAGTAGAAAAAGCTGGTGGTGTAGCGAAAGAGTTTAATACCATCGCGGTAGATGATGGCATCGCCATGGGGCATGATGGCATGCTTTATTCCTTACCCTCACGAGAGCTTATCGCCGATTCGGTGGAATATATGATCAATGCCCATTGCGCTGATGCTTTAGTTTGCATCTCCAATTGCGACAAAATCACCCCGGGCATGCTTATGGCGGCCTTACGCCTAAACATCCCCACCATTTTTGTCTCTGGTGGCCCTATGGAAGCAGGAAAAATTCACTGGAAAGGCCAAGACACCGCCGTTGACCTTGTTGATGCCATGGTGGCTGCCGCTGATGAACATAATCAAGATGAAGAAATCCAAGCCTTAGAACGCGCAGCCTGCCCTACCTGTGGTTCATGTTCGGGCATGTTCACCGCCAATTCCATGAATTGTCTTACTGAAGCATTAGGACTTGCTTTACCTGGCAATGGTTCTTTGCTAGCCACCCACACTAAACGCCGCGGCCTCTTTGAAGAAGCAGGGCGGCGTATCGTCCATTTAGCTAAGCGCTATTATGAAAGCGACGATGAAAGCGTTTTACCGCGTGCCATTGCAACCTATCAAGCTTTCACCAATGCCATGACCCTTGACATTGCTATGGGGGGATCTACCAATACGGTTTTACATCTTTTAGCCGCGGCGCATGAAGGCGAAGTTGACTTTACCATGGCAACCATTGATCAACTTTCGCGACGTGTGCCGGTTTTATGCAAAGTAGCCCCGGCTCTCTCTACCGTCCACATGGAAGATGTCCACCGCGCGGGTGGTATAATGGCCATCCTTGGGGAATTAGCACGAGCAGGGCTTATTGATACTACCACCCATACTGTTCATAGCACGAGCCTTGCCCAAGCCCTTGCCCGTTGGGATATTCGGCAAAGCGATGATAAGAATGTTCATAAATTCTATCGCGCTGCTCCGGCGGGTATTCCTACCCAAACCGCCTTTAGCCAAGATAAATACTACCCTAGCCTCGACCTTGATCGCGAGACAGGTGTAATTCGCTCTTCCTCCCACGCTTATTCTCAAGACGGGGGGCTAGCTGTACTTTATGGTAATTTAGCGCTGGATGGCTGCATCGTTAAAACCGCTGGCGTTGACGAATCAATCTTAAAATTTTCTGGCCCCGCCCGTATTTTCGAAAGCCAAGAAAGCGCTGTACGTGCTATCTTGAATAATCAAATCAAAGCAGGCGATGTCGTCCTCATCCGCTATGAAGGGCCGCGCGGCGGCCCCGGCATGCAAGAAATGCTCTATCCAACCAGCTACCTAAAATCCAAAGGTCTTGGGAAAACATGCGCCCTCATTACCGATGGACGATTTTCTGGCGGCTCTTCTGGCCTCTCAATTGGACATATTTCTCCTGAAGCAGCAGAAGGGGGGGCTATAGCCCTTGTTGAAGAAGGAGACATAATCGAAATTGACATCCCCAACCGCCGTCTTCACCTTGCCATAAGAGCGGAAGTTATCGCTGCCCGTGCGGCGCAGATGGCTGCCAAAGGAACAAACGCCTTCCAGCCACAGGAAGCACGCATGCGTAAGGTTTCACAAGCCTTAAAAGCCTATGCCGCTCTCGCCACTTCAGCGGCAAAAGGTGCAGTGCGTAAAGTTTAATAAAACTCAAGAAACTAGTTTACCTCGCCTCAACATGCGATACCTTCTCAACTAAAGCCTCGTAAGCCAAAATAGCAGCCGTCAAACCAGCGCGCGCTGTACCTGCAGTCTTGAAAACTATAACGTCTTTAATATCATGCCCGAGCGGCTTGCCCCAACGTACCAATTGAGCAAGCGTTTCACGGATCGCCCGTCTTATCAATCAAGCTCCGCGAAAGCAGTTGAACCAAATCAACTACCTCCTGCGTATCAATATAAAGTCACGACTCCATGATAAAAGCATCAATCAAATCCACATGGCGCTAGGTTTCAACCAACACCGCTCAATAAGTGGGACATGCGAAAGGGTCACAGCACTTACAATATCCGCATCTTGCAAAGCCATATTCAGATCCACCACCGCTTCTGCTCTATAAGGCCGATCTGACAAGCTTTGCGCCAAAACGCAAGCATGCGCATAGCACCGATTCCAAATCGTCACTCGCGTCAAAGGTCGTATAACTGTTCAAAGCATCAGCTAAAAGCTGCGCGATCTCCCCCGCCCCAATAATCGTGAGCTTACACGCTGTAGAGGATGCTAAATAATCAGCAGCCAATGCGACAACCGAAGCCATGCGACGATTGGTCACAGCCCCCATCCAGAGGACTCCAAGCGGGGATTAATAATAACACACTTCCCTTGTATTCCTCTTGGCTAGAGGGTAACATATGTTGCTCATGGGCAGGGCAAATAATCCATAGTTTTTTGATAATCAGCAGTCAACATTCTCTCTCCTCCTTAATCTATGCTACATATCTAAAATAGATGATAAAACGATAGCTTGATCTCTCCTGCCACTCAACGCTTTATTTATTAATAAAAAGACATGAACCAAATCCCACCTATGCCCGTAATGTCTCTGCCCATTAACCAAGTTCTTCCTCGCCTTCTTAGTACCCTTGAAACGCAAAACGCCGCCGTTCTTATCGCACCCCCTGGTGCCGGGAAAACCACCCTCACACCCCTCGCCCTTTTAAGCGCCTCATGGCGCAAAGGTGGCAAAATTCTCCTGCTCGAACCAAGACGCTTAGCTGCCCGTGCCGCTGCTCAGCGCCTCGCCGCTTTGCTAGATGAGTCAGTAGGAAAAACCGTTGGCTATCAAATGCGCTTTGATTCCTGCTATAGTAAAACAAGTCAAATCCTTGTAATAACTGAAGGAATTTTTAGCCGCCTTATCGTTGACGATCCTGAACTAAACGGCATTGATGCAGTTCTATTCGATGAATTTCATGAACGTAGTCTTGATGCCGATTTTGGACTCGCCCTTGCCCTCGAAGTACAAACAGCTTTGCGCCCCACCTTACGGCTTGTGGTAATGTCTGCTACCCTTGATGGAACGAACATCTCTCACCATATGCAGAATGCTCCCCTTATTGAAAGCGAGGGTCGCTCCTTCCCCATCAACATACTCTACACGCCGCCCCCGCCACATCTTTCCATTGAAAATGCTATGGCCAAGGCGATTCGCGATGCTTTAGTTACCTACGAGGGAAGTATTCTTGCCTTCTTGCCAGGGCAAAAAGAAATAAAACGAACCGCCACTTTACTAGCGCCCCATTTGCCCCCCCATATCATAGTCGCCCCTCTATATGGGATGATGGAACAAAAAGCGCAGGATGAAGCCATAAAACCCCCAGCGTTAGGTACTCGTAAAATCGTTCTATCCACATCCATTGCCGAAACATCTCTTACCATTGAAGATGTCAAAATTGTGATTGATAGCGGACTCGCCCGCTATGCCCAATTTGAAGCATCCTCTGGTATGACCATCCTCAAAACCCAAAGAGTTAGCCAAGCCTCTATTCACCAACGGGCGGGGCGGGCAGGTCGACAAAGCCCAGGCATAGCTATCCGCCTTTGGCACAAAGAGCAAACACCCTCTCTCCCTGCCTTCACACCCCCAGAAATTTTATCAGCTGACTTAAGCAGTCTCGTTTTAGAAGCAACGGCCTTTGGGGTACCAAATATTACAGATCTTCCCTTCATTACCCCACCACCGCATAAAGCGCTTCACCATGCGCGCGCTCTTTTAAACGAAATCGGCGCTTTGGATAATAATCACCGCCTCACAAACCTTGGCCGCCAGATCAGAACTATGGCTCTTCCGCCCCGTCTCGCCTCTATGTTCATCAAAGCTAAAGAAGAAGGGGAGGAGATAAAAGCAGCGCAATTAGCGATCTTATTAGCAGAACCAGGGCTTGGCGGCTCCAGCGTCGATTTAGAAGAACGTTTACGTGCTTTCCAAAAAAGCTCATACCCGCACGCCCAGGCCGCCCTTGCCCTCGCCGCAAGACTTGCCAAAGCCTTAGAAAATAAAGTAAAAAGAGGCCAATCCAAAGGCGTAAGTCTTGGCAAGCTCTTACTCTATGCTTGGCCCCATCGATTGGCCAAAGCCACAGAAAAAAGCGGTCAATTCCAACTTATTAACGGTCGGCGCATCTGGCTTGATTCCAGTATCACCCTCGCTCATAACACTTTTATTGTCGCTGCTGAAATTCGCGGTAAGGCCGAAAACGCCCGTGTCCTAGCAGCCGCACCCATCACCGAAGAAGAAGTGATCGCCCACCATAGTGCAAATATCCAAAAAGCACTTCAGATCAATTTTGACCCCAAAACAGGCCGCTTCAAAGCAAGTGAAAAACACCATTTAGGCGCACTCACTCTAAATGAAGCCCATATCCCCGTCCCCCAAGGCGAAGCCGCTGAAAAAGCTGTACTAACCGCTCTTCACACCCATGGTTTAACGATCCTACCATGGAATCAAGAGGCAAAAAGCCTTCGCCAAAGACTCCATTGGCTACACCATTTCTATGGCAATGATTGGCCAAGCGTTAATGATCACGCCCTACTTACACATCTCGACCAATGGCTTTTGCCCTTTTTAGAGGGCCAAGCCAACTTTGTACCCCTAGCAGGGGAGGGATTTTCCCAAGCATTGCTCTCCCTCCTACCTTACCCCCTACAAAGTGCCCTTGAAGATTGGGCGCCTAAGTATTTTTATGCCCCCAGTGGCGCGCGTATTATACTTCAATATAAAGAAGGAGCGCCGCCGCTTTTATCCATCCGCCCTCAAGATCTCTATGGAATGGATAAGCACCCAACCTTAGCACAAGGCAAAGGAAAAAAAAGCGTGCAGGGGCTACCGCTCATCATAGAGCTACTCTCACCTGCCAACCGCCCCATCCAAGTAACCCAAGATTTACCACGATTTTGGCGTGGCTCATGGTTGGATGTGCGCCGCGATATGCGGAGCCGCTATCCCAAACATTTCTGGCCAGAAAATCCTATGACAGCCCAGCCAAAACCCCGTACAAAACGCTAATAGGCTACTAAAAGCCTCCAAACAATACACCTCTAACTATTATCATCGCCCTTATGCGTATCCACTGGATTGCCTTTTCGAAGATCAGGCATTTCGCCTTCCTTTTAGCTACTTCCCCATCTATTTCTAGCAGCATCGTGATCTTTGAACCCTATATTCTGCCCCCAGTAGCGGCGGAGTTAAACCTTCTTATCAGCGGATGCCTTCTTGGATTCCCCTATGTATCCATTGTCTCACACAATGAGAGCATAAGAAAAAGGCTGCGCTTAAAAGCGCAGCCTTTAATTGCGAATGCAGCTATAGGAGGAGGAGGAAATGCTGCATTCATTTGTCGAATTGGGAGGAGGAATTATTCGACAACTCTTAATTAGCGCAGCGCCAATCATACTACAACGCTTAAAAATGCATAGCTGTTATGCACCAATAAAAATAGGACTAGTATTCCTGCTTGCCTTTAATCTCGCCGCTGGAGTCACGCATCAAGCGCACTTCTGCATAACTAGTCCAAAAAAACGCTGCTATAAAAATTGACGCTAGAGTTAAAACCACCGTCGCAGCAGAATCAGAGCCTAAAAATAAACTGATATAGACTCCAAACACACTGGCAAAGCCTGCTACAGAAAAAGCAACCCACAACATTGAAGAAAAGCGTTTAGTAAGTAAATAAGCAATCGCTCCTGGAGCGATCAATAATGAGATAGATAAAACAATCCCCACCGCCTTCAAAGCCGCAACAATAGCAAGAGCAATCATCATCAATAAGATATAATGCAAAAGCTGCACTCGGAGTCCCGCGGCTTTAGCCTGAATTTCATCAAAACTAAAAAGCATAAAATCCCGCCATTTTACCCCTAAAAACAGAAAAATGACTCCAGCAATCACCATAGTTTGGCCAATATCAGTCCAACTTACCCCCAATAAGTTACCAAACAAAATATGCATCAAATGCAATTCACTTCGCACCATGCTAGACAAAACAAGCCCCAACCCAAACATAGCGGAAAAGATAATACCCATCACCGTATCACGCTTCACTCGACTGTGATCCCCTATAAAGCTGATCAAAATTGCGCACACCATGCTAGCAACAAAAGCACCAAGAGCCATCATAGCCATAGTCATATCAATTTGTGGCACGGCTAATAAAGGCGCCCAACCCAACCAAACTGCAAACGCCATTACCTGCGGTACCGTCATATAGCCCAAAACCACCCCAGGAAAAATCGCGTGCGACATAGCATCGCCCAATAAAGACCAACCCTTTAAAATCAGAAAACACGACAAAAGTGCCATAGGCAAAGCTATACTTATGGTAATCACCATACCCTTCACCATAAAAGGCAAATAAAAAGGTAAAAGAAGCTGATCCATTATGTCTATCCTACTTCCTGTGCAGAAGCAGCCTCAGAATGCGAAGTGCTCCTGCGGCCATAGCGCTGATACCAGCGTGTTGCAATTAACCCATATTTAGGAGCAAAAAGAAAGCTAAATGCAAAAACCAAAGCCTGAAGCAACACTACAAGCCCCCCAGTTTGCGCATGCAAAAAATAACTTAAATAGACTCCTACCGCACTCGTGAAGGTGCCAATAACCACAGAAATCACTATAAGACGGGGAAAACGATCAGTCCAAAGATAAGCGCTCGCGCCCGGCGTCACCACAAGGCTAATTACCAAAAACGCCCCCACAGTTTGCATAGCGGCCACAGTTGAGACCGCTAATAAAGTAAAAAATAAAATTTTAAACCACCACACTGAAAGACCAATAGAACGCGCGTGATTCTCATCAAAGAAACACAACAATAAATCTTTCCATTTCACCACTAAAATAACGAGCGTTATAAAACCGATCAGAGCAAGCTGGAAAATATCACTTGGGCTGATGGCAAGAATATTGCCCAATACAATTGTCTCAATACTCACTGCGATTGGGCGCAAGGATTTTATAAATAAACCCAAAGCAAAGAAGGAAGAGAAAATAAGCCCAATGATCGCATCCTCTTTCAAACGCGTGCGTTGGTTGAAAAAGAACATCGCTATCGCCGCAAGACCACCAGAAAAAAAAGCACCCAGCGCGAAAGGTAAGCCCAGTAAATAAGCCCCCGCCACCCCGGGGATAATCGCATGCGAAAGCGCATCGCCAATAAGAGACCACCCCTTCAACATCAAAAAACAAGAGAGAAAGGCACAAATACATCCGACAAGCGCCGACACCCAAATAGCATTCACCATATATTGATACGAAAACGGCTCTATTAATATATTAATCATCGCGAACCTGCGCAGTAGCGGGGTAAAGGACAAGAGGGCTTTCATCATCGCTTAAAATATTCACCGCGCCCGCTGGAAGGTTTTCTAACACATGGTGACGCAAAGCACCGCCAAAAGTCTTCTCAAGATTTTCCTGCGTAAACACTGCTTCAGTAGAGCCATAATCTACCACCGTGCCCTTGATCAAAACTGTATGGTCACAAAATTCAGGAACCGAACCCAAATTATGGGTAGAAACCAACATCGCCACCCCCTCATCGCGCATTGCCTGTAAGAGTGCAATAATACGGGTTTCTGTCTTAACATCCACACCAGTAAAAGGCTCATCCAACAAAATCACCCGCGCACCTTGAGCCATTGCCCGCGCTAAAAAGACCCGTTTTTTCTGCCCTCCCGAAAGCTCACCGATTTGCCGCTTAGCGTATTCGCTCATACCTACACGAGCTAAAGCTTCACACACCGCTTGATGATCTTCAGTCTTAGGATAACGAAAAAAATTCATATGGCCATAACGCCCCATCAAGACTACATCTTCAACCAAAACTGGAAAATCCCAATCCACATCCTCGCTTTGCGGCACATAAGCAACATTGTTGCGCCGCAAAGCTAACTTAACTGGCTGTCCAAGAATTGAAACAGCACCCCGCGAAGGACGAATGAAACCCATAATCGTTTTAAAGAGCGTTGATTTACCGGAACCATTCACACCGACTAGCGCTGTGATAGACCCCGTCGACATCTCAAAACTACTATCATACAAAGCCGTATGGCCATTACGATAGGTAACCGTCACGTCTTTAACCGAAATTGCACTGTCCATATCAGCCCTTTCCTCCGCCGTGTCCTAATTTCGTTGCTATACTTAGAAATATTCCACTTTTATGAAAGGCGCCTACCCCTTGCCTGTGAGCCCATCGACAACAGTTTTGCTGGTTACACGCAAAAGATCAATATATGTAGGAACAGGGCCGTCAAAATCGCTCAATGAATCTACGTATAAGACGCCGCCATAGCGAGCCCCCGTCTCACGAGCCACCTGCTTAGCTGGGGCAGCGGAAATTGTGCTTTCTGAAAACACAGCGGGAATATGGTATTTACGTACAGCATCAATCACCCTCTTGACCTGTTGTGGTGTGCCTTGCTGGTCTGCGTTAATCGGCCAAAGATAGAGCTCTTTCAAACCAAAATCACGAGTCAGATAGCTAAAGGCTCCCTCACTACTTACCAACCAACGTTTATTTATCGGAAGGCTAGCAAATTCAGCCCGAATTGGCGCGATAACCGCTTGGATTTTCTGCTTATAGGCTTGCGCATTCTTGCGATAAACATCAGCGTGTTTTGGGTCATATTTAACCAAAGCATCGCGAATATTATCTACATAAATTAAACCAGCGCTAGGAGACATCCAAGCATGGGGGTTGGGCTTACCACTATAGGGACCTTCGGTAATGCCCATGGGCTCAACGCCCGTAGACACAACGATACTAGGAACATTCTTCACATTCTGAAAGAATTTTTTAAACCAAAGTTCAAGGCTCAAACCATTCCATAAAACAAGATCAGCGCCTTGGGCGCGTAAAAGATCTTGAGGAGTTGGCTCATATTCATGTATCTCTGCTCCAGGTCTAGTGATCGATTCTACAACCGCCGCATCACCCGCTACATTGCGAGCCATGTCCGCTATAATAGTAAAGGTCGTAACCACCTTAAATTTATCAGTCGCCAAGGATGCACTCGGCAAAAAGGCCATAGCGGCCAAAGCCGTAATGACGCTTCTACCCAGCCACCTCGCCACTTTACCTCTAAAGCCAGCTAGTAAACCAGCAAATAACTCCGGCATAGTAGCCAGTTTGCCATGCATCATCTGATATGAGCTGGATACTAAAAATCTTCCCTGTTTCATAAATTTAAATTTCCTATTGCTAATGATTTGCATTATCATATACAGGCTAACAAAGTAAAAGGCTCTTGGCAAGACACACAAACACAATTGATGATGATTGCTTTAAGACTTTCTTCCAAAAACTAGATAAAATCTTAAATTTTTTTAATCAAACTTGCCAACACATTGGCATTCATAATAAAATTAAAAATAAAAACATAGTGGCTCATTATTTCCAGCTATGTAAAACATGATTAGGCACGCGCTTTGCACCCACACAGCCGTTGCCTATTTGGTGCCAAACATCCTATCCCCAGCATCACCCAGCCCAGGCAAAATATACCCCGCTTCACTTAAGCCACGATCCAAAGCAGCGGTATAAATATCCACATCAGGGTGACAAGCCTGTAAATGAGCTACCCCTTCTGGAGCACTCAAAATACAAACAAAGCGAATGGCTTTGGCTCCGCCTCTTTTGAGCTCATCTACCGCTTTGACAGCAGAATTACCAGTTGCCAACATTGGATCAACCAAAATAATCAAGCGTTCATCCAACCGCTCTGGTGCTCTGAAATAATATTCCACAGCTTCCAATGTTTCGTGATCACGGTAAAGACCAATATGGCAAACCCGCGCGGCAGGCAAAAGATCCAGCATGCCCAATAATAGCCCTTCACCGGCTCGCAAAATCGAAGCAAGGACTAGCTTTTTTCCCTGCAAAACTGGAGCCTCTGTCACCTCCATCGGCGTCTCAACAGCTACCATACGCAATTTAAGGTCGCGCGTCACTTCATAGCCTAATAAAAAGGCGATCTCGCGCACCAATTGTCTAAATTCAGCGGTCGCCGTGGTCTTGCAACGCAGCATGGTTAATTTATGCTGTAGCAAAGGATGCGAAACGATTGTTAATCCCATAATATTATCCTCTTCAACAAGCAGCGTTTAACGCAAGCTTGCCCCACTTTGTTTCACAACCGCGGCAATAATTTTTTCCGCCAAAGATTCAAGATCTCCCTCGGTCAAACTCCGCTCATAAGGCTGTATCCATACCTCAATCGCCACGGACTTTTTGCCTTCCCCTAAGCTCGAATCAGCAAATACATCAAAAACTTGTACTGCTTGAATTAGCTTTTTATCCGCGGCCGTGGCCGCACGTACAAGTGTCATAGCCGCCACGTCTTGATCTACCACAAAAGCAAAATCGCGTTTAATCATCTGCAACGGTAAAAGCTGCAAAGCAGGCCGCGCTTTACCTGCTCGTCTTTTCGGCTCTGGAATATGATCTAACAGAACCTCAAACCCGCAAATAGCTCCCTTTAGTCCAAACTGCTCCATCATCGCAGGATGAAATTCACCAAAATATCCTAAAACTAGTTTAGGCCCCAATTGTAATACCCCAGAACGCCCAGGATGATACCAAGATGGTGCCCCACGCACGACTTGGAGCCGTCCACAATCAACTCCACAAGCGGCTAATGCGGCCAAAGCATCGGCCTTAGCATCAAAAACATCCACCATGCGCACAGGCGTTGACCAAAAACGACCAACTAAATCAAAACGCGCGCTATTACAGCGCACCCCGCCGGCACTGCGAACTTGTCCACCAAGCTCATCATTATGATAAGTGGCTCCAATTTCAAACAAAGCGACGTCAGCAAAACCTCGGTCGTGATTACGGCGTGCCGCCGTCAAAAGCCCTGGCAGAAGTGATGGCCGCATATCAGACATATCAGAAGCAATCGGATTGACTAATTGCAAGCCTTCACTGCCGCCACCAAAAATTTGAGCGTGCGCCTTAGAAATAAAGGAATAAGTCACCGCTTCCAGCATACCACGCCCTGCTAAAGTACGTCGCACCAAATGAGCACGCAAGCGACTTAAATCTAAAATAGGCGCGCTTACCGCCTGCTTATCGGTAAAAGCTATAGGCTTGATCTTATCTAAACCATGGATACGAATCACTTCTTCCACCAAATCGGCGCTATCCCCAATATCCAAACGCCAACTCGGTACCTTTACGCGTACCATTGGCTCCTGCTCACTATCCTCTTGAGACGCAGCAAAGACCTCAAAACCCAAATTACGCAAAATCGCTTTAATCGTTTCAGCCTCAAGCTCTAAATTGGTCAGCCGCTTAACTTGGGCAAACGAGAACATAATCTCTTTAGGATGATCTTCATACCAACCTACTTTTTGAAGTGCACAAGCCCTACCTTGACATAGCTGTGAAATCAGCGCACTAGCACGCGCCAAAACCTTCTCAGGTAACAAGGGATCTACCCCCCGCTCAAAACGGTAACGCGCATCGCTTATAAGCCCCAGCTGCCGACCTGTCGTCGCAATGTTTTGGGCATCAAAACGCGCCACTTCAATGCCAATATTGCGTGTTGCCATATCGCAGCCCGTTGCTTCTCCCCCCATAATACCGGCAAGGGAAATCACCCCGCTTTCATCAGCAATCACACAATTTTGAACACTTAAAGTATAGTCACGACCATTCAAAGCAGTAAAGCTTTCCCCCTGCTTTGCGCGCCGCACCACCAAATCGCCAACGATTTTATCACGATCGAAAATATGTAAGGGCTGTCCTAAATCAAAGGTCAAATAATTACTGATATCGACCAAAACGTTCACAGGACGCAAACCGATCGCACGCAAGCGACGCTGCAGCCACAAGGGCGAAGCACCGTTCTGCACCCCTTCTATCTCGCGCCATAAAAATCCTTGGCATAGGGGATGGCCAGAGAAATCAAACCGTACCGTTTTTTTACCTACCGTTGTAGGTATATCCTCAACTGCTTTTTGCTTTTTCAAAAGCCCTAACCCCGCGGCAGCCAAATCACGAGCAATTCCATGAACACTCGCGCAATCAGAACGATTAGGGGTAAGGCCAATCTCAATGATCGGGTCGTCCAAGCCCGCATAAGCGGCAAAAGAAGTGCCAACTGGCGCATCTTCAGCAAGAGAAATAATCCCCTCATGCTCATCAGATAGCTCAAGTTCGCGCTCTGAACACAACATGCCAAAGCTTTCAATACCGCGAATCTTTCCTACCCCCAACACCGTATTAATGCCAGGAATATATGTACCGGCAGGCGCAAAAACGCCGACAAGTCCCGCGCGCGCATTTTTAGCTCCGCACACCACTTGAACTAAATCTGCCTTGCCAACATCCACCGATAGAACCTGTAACTTATCGGCATCGGGGTGCTTCTTTGCTTCGCAAACCTTGGCGATCGTAAAGGGTTCCCAAGCCACACGATCATCAACCCCTTCAACCTCTAAGCCAATGGCCGTCAATTTAGCACAAATTTGCGCGAGTGATGCCTCGGTTTCAAGGTGCTCTTTCAACCAGGATAGTGTAAATTTCATCAACGGACCTCAAATTAAAAAGGATGAGCCAAATCAACCGTAGCTAAGACCAGCAAACAAGGTGGGTATATCAAGAGGGCGGAAACCATAATGGCTAAGCCAGCGCACATCAGCTTCAAAAAAGGCGCGTAAATCAGGGATAGCGTATTTCAGCATCGCCATGCGGTCAATCCCCATTCCCCAAGCAAATCCTTGATAAACATCGGGATCATAGCCCACATTACGCAAAACATTAGGATGAACCATCCCACCGCCCAAAACCTCCAGCCAATCATCACCTTCGCCAAATTTTATTTCACCGCCTGAACGGCAACACTGAATATCCACCTCCATTGACGGTTCAGTAAAAGGAAAAAACGAAGGTCGGAACCGCATATTTAGATCTGATACTTCAAAAAATGCTTTACAAAACTCTTCGTGAATCCACATCATGTGAGCAATGGTCGATTTTTTATCAATCACCAGTCCCTCAAGCTGATGAAACATGGGGGAATGGGTAGCGTCGCTGTCCATTCGATAGGTTTTCCCCGCTACGATCACCCGGATAGGCGGCGCATTCTTTTCCATAGTACGAATTTGCACAGGCGAGGTATGGGTTCTTAATAATTTACGCTCTCCCGCTTCATTAGGCGGAAAGAAAAACGTATCATGCATTTCTCGTGCTGGATGCCCTTCTGGGAAATTAAGCGCCGTAAAATTATAATAATCGCTTTCAATATCGGGCCCATCAGCGATAGAAAAACCCATATCAGCATAAATCGCTACCATCTCATCAATTACCTGAGAAATAGGATGAATACGACCACGCTCCATGGGCGGAACTGCCACAGGCAGACTAATATCAACAGTTTCTCGAGCCAAACGCGCTGCTAAAGCCGCCTCTTTAAGCTGTGCACGCTTATCATGTAGTAAATGAGTAATACGCTCTTTTGCACCGTGAATCCGCGGGCCAACCACCTGCCGTTCTTCTGGACTCATCGCCCCTAGCATCTTTAATTGCTCTGAAAGAAGACCCTTTTTTCCTAAAGCCGCCACCCGTACCGCTTCTAAGGCCTTTTCATCTTCCGCCTGCTCAATCGCAAAGGAAATATCTTGTTCAAGCTTGTCCATATCACCCATCATCATGCCGCCTATACTGTGATCAAACCATAGCTCAGACAAAACGCACCCACTGAGCCCACCATCGCACATCAGCTAAAGACGCAATAGCCCTAAAGGATCACCCCAAATAAAAGCCAAAAGCCCCGCGTCTATTGCACAGGGCCCGCCAAAATAACCGCAAATATAACCCGCAAAAGCATTGAGCTTTCGCGGGGCAATGGCGATAAACGCTTATTTCACTGCACCTTCATAAGCATGAGGCGTTGTGTCTTTCAAATATGCAAGCGCTTTTTTGGCTGCATTCACCAAATTGCTAAATGCTGCGGGCTCGTGAATCGCAATATCGGATAAGACCTTACGATCAACTTCAATGCCTGCTTTCGCCAAGCCGTCAATAAAGCGCCCATACGTTAGACCTTCAAGACGTACAGCAGCATTAATCCGTTGAATCCACAAAGCGCGAAAACTCCGCTTGCGGTTTTTACGATCCCGATAAGCATATTGCTTAGAACGGTCAACCGCAGCCTTAGCAGCTCGGATAGTATTTTTACGGCGGCCATAAAACCCTTCGGCCTGTTTAAGAACCTTTTTATGCTTCGCATGGGCAGTAACGCCACGTTTTACACGTGCCATAGGATATCTCCTTCAAATTAAACGTGACGATTAAAGACCATTGGGCAAATAATATTGCACAACCTTTTTTGCATCAGGCTCAGCCAAAACCATTGTGCCACGTGCATCACGAATAAATTTATTGGAACGCTTAATCATACCATGGCGTTTTCCCATAGCACCAGCTTTCACCTTACCGGTAGCGGTGATTTTAAACCGCTTTTTGGCAGAAGATTTGGTCTTCATCTTGGGCATTTTGCTACTCCTAAAATTAAAGGGGCTGACCAAGCCCACATACAGCAACACCACCGCCACGGCATGCCCTGCCGGGCGGCATTGACCTTTTCTCATAGGACAACTCAGCCAAAAGTGCAAGCCCCCTAGAAAAATAGTTCAACCTACGCCCCTACCCAGCAACAGGTTTCCCATTGCCTTGAATTTCCACCAAAGGAGCGGGAACAGCATTGGTTTTCACAGCCGCTTTACAAAGATCAGCAATAATACACGCTTCGCAAGAGGGCTTACGCGCCTTACAAATATAACGCCCGTGCAGAATCAACCAATTATGAGCATGGCGCAAATAAAAAGGCGGGATAAGACGCAATAATTGCTCTTCCACCTGGTCAGGGGTGCGGCCATAAGCGATCCCCAAACGGTTACTAATACGAAAGATATGCGTATCAACAGCAAGGCTCGGCTGTCCAAATGCAACATTTAGCACAACATTAGCGGTTTTGCGCCCCACCCCTGGCAAAGCCATTAACGACGCGCGGGTTTCTGGCACCCGCCCGCCATGCTCATTCACAAGTTTTACACAAAGCGCATAGACATTTTTTGCCTTTGCACGCCACAAACCAATGGTACGGATCAATTGACCAATCCGAGCTTCCCCCAAAGCCAGCATTTTTTCTGGTGTATCAGCAAACGCAAATAAATCTTTTGTTGCCTTATTTACCCCGACATCAGTCGCCTGCGCCGAAAGAACCACCGCCACCAAAAGCGTAAAATTATTGTGAAATACCAGATCACTTACAGGATAAGGTCTTTGCACAGCAAAGCGACGAAACATCTCCGCTATCTCATCCGCCATATAAAGGGACGTAGGCGAAACATACTTTGGAACCTTCTTCATCGCCCTTTCCTTTTCATCATTTATCTTATCTTGAATAAAGAGTGTGACTATCCATATTATAACACAAACATATCAACACTAGTTTGGGCAAATCACACCTCTTTACCTAGCCTTAAATCGTACGATATAATCTCCTATACCTCTAACTAGCTTATACTAAGTGCCCAAGCTGTAAAACAGTAAGCCCCATAAGCAACTCATTAACAACAGGTAGGAATCATGAACCCTCGCCCACCCCTTTCTTTACAAGAACTCGCCCATTGGGGCGAAGGTGAACTTGCCTATCTAAAACGACTTAATAGCACAGAACTTATAAAAAATTTTCCCGAGCTAGCTCCCCTTGATGCCGACATCGAACTCTGGGGACTGTTTGGCGCAAGTGGAAAGCCATTAATCTTCTCCAACCATCCAGCTAAAGTCTTGGCTGATGCACGTGATCAACAATTAAAAACGGTGCCTCTTCACTAATTTTATGCTATGTTAACTCAATTAATTGTCCCATAGCGCAATTCATGGGCTATTCCCGCCTGTGTGTAATAAATCAACTCTATAAAGCCCCCGTAGGCACCTCTTTCTGATGCTATCATCATAAAAGCAAAAATTTTGCTTTCAGAGCCTATATGCCTTATATCAACATTCATTTTCACTTAGAAAAAGCATGACAAACCAATTACCTTCTTATCAGTACCCTTTGCGTGGCCTTGCTATGCTAGCTATCTTTTTAAGCCTAGGCCCTGTCATACAAACCGTTATCGGAAGTGCGCTTTTATATCCTTGGATGCAAATAAACGACATTGTGACTGACATAGTAATTCTATGCCGGAAAGATATTTGGCCACGCTTAGCAGCTAGCTATTCCTATTATCTCCCGTCAATCTTCTTAAGCGGCCTTCTTTGCGCTTCGCCCCCCGCAAAAGGCGAAGGACTGAGCCTCAAATCAGCCATTTTACGCACCATCACTATGGGTTTATTAATTGAGATAGTTTATTTCTTAATATTGTGGCCCTACCAAAAAAATAACTTTACAGCTATAATACAATACTTCTTTTTTGCTTTCCTGCAATGGAGCGGCACCGCTATACTATGCTGGAGCATCGGCACTGGATTTCGCCTTAATCAAAAAATCCAACCATAAGTATCACATCTTCAATAAAGCTTCTAACAAAAGCACTTTATAAAGCACCCCTCCGACTCTTTGCATAGGTATCAAAAGCAACCGCTAAGATAATAATCAAACCTGTAACAATCTGCTGATAGTAAGCTGTTACATTCATCAGGACGAGCCCATTGATCAAAATTCCCATGATCAAAGAGCCAAAGATTGTACCCATCACACGGCCATATCCACCCATTAATGAAGTACCCCCTATCACGACAGAAGCAATAACCCGCAACTCAAAAGAATACCCAGCCACAGCCTCAGCACTACCCAAACGCGCACTTTGAACAAAGCCGGCTAATCCCGCTAAACAGCCCATCACCACATAAACACTTACCAGAACGCGATTAATATTCACCCCAGCTAACCGCGCCGCTTCTGGATTGCCGCCGATAGCATAAACAAAACGCCCCCAACGCGTTTTATGAAGCGCTAAAAATCCCGCAAGGGCAACAAAAGCAAAGATCCATACTGGCACCGAAATACCCAATATATTGCCCCTACCCCAAAAGCGGTAAGCCTCGTTAAAACCCGAAATAGGCGCCCCATCACTAATGACCAAAGTCAACCCCCGCCAAATCGTCATGCCACCAAGGGTGATAATAAAAGGTGGCAAGCGTAAAAGGGTGACTCCTAAACCATGAAGGAATCCAATGAATATCCCAAAACTCAAACAAATAATAAGCCCCACCAGCCATGCATAACTACCAAAGAAATGCGCATTGGGAGGCGATAGAAACAAACCTTTCATTACATAGGCGGCAGCCATACCACAAACTGCCAACACAGACCCAACTGACAAGTCAATGCCCGCAGTCAAAATCACAAAGGTCATTCCTACCGCCATAATACCAAAAATAGAAACTTCAGTCAGTATATTATATATATTATTTGTAGTTAAAAAACTATGATTTTGCGTATAAAAGAAAACTAGCAAAATAACCATAAATATAAAAACGCCGAAACGCTCAAAAAAGGCAATCGGATCAAAATTCTTTGCAAGCTTTTTTTCTATAGTTCTTTGCTTGATAACTTCCATTCCTATGCTCCATCTAAAGTACATTACAAATGTTATGAAATTTAACTTCTATTTAAATATATAGGAAAAATAACATGGTAAAGTATTTTTCTATCACGCCACCAAATCTACAGCCCCTGTTCTAAGCGGCTGACGATTAATAGCCATCATCAACATCAAACGTTCCTCCGTTGCTTCATCGCCATGAATTTCTCCACTTATGCGCCCCTCGCTTAGCGTAATAATACGATCAGATATAGCCATAACCTCTGGTAAATCGGAAGAAATAACAATAACAGCCACCCCCTGCTTGGCCATATCAAATAAAACTTGATGCACTTCTGATTTTGCCCCCACATCAACACCACGCGTTGGCTCATCAACGATCAGAATACGTGGGTGTTGCGCCATACAGCGCGCCAAAATTACCTTTTGCTGATTCCCCCCTGAAAGCTTCCGCACTTCTTGCGAAGGATCAGTCATTTTAATTTTTAATAGACGCTGATAAGACTCAATCAAGGCCTTTTCTTTAGGCCTATCAATAAAAACTCCCCAGCGCTTTAGGGTAGACAAACAAGAGAGCGAAAGATTATCACCAATAGGTAGCCCTAAAATGGCGCCCTCACGCTTACGATCTTCCGGCACTAAAGCGATGCCCTGTTCTAAAGCATGTAACGGATCTCGCGGTCGATAAGGCGCACCATCCAGTTCAAATGTACCTGCGGCATAAGGATCTGCCCCAAAAATACACCGCGCTATTTCGCTACGCCCAGCTCCCACGAGCCCAGCCACACCTAAAATCTCTCCTGCACGCACATCAAAAGTGATGTCATGCAAAGCAGTTCCATAAGAGTCGAGTGGAGGTTTTTTTCGATACAACCCCCTCACAGCCAGTCGAATAGGTCTATCTTCATGGTGCGTCTCCTCAGAAGGACGGCGACTAAAAGCCACATCACGCCCCACCATCATACGAATGAGTGTATCACTAGTCGTATTAGCTACAGCATCACTATCCACATAGCGTCCATCTTGAAAAACTGTAAACCGATCACAAATTTGGAACACTTCATGAAGGCGATGCGTCACATAAATCACACTCACGCCACGATTTTTAACTTCTACTACCGCTTGGTGCAAACGCTCAACTTCAGCATCGCTCAAAGTAGCAGAAGGTTCATCCATGATAATAAGTTTTGCGTTAAGAGTAAGTGCACGAGCAAGCTCTATCATTTGCTGTTGCGCTACGCTCAAACGCGCAACAATCGCTGTTGGGTCAATCGTCAGTCCCAAATGGGCAAGAATCTGCGCGGCTTGCTCATTCAATTCCTTTTCATCAACAATAAAACCGTATTTATAAGGCTCGCGCCCCAAAAACATATTTTCTGCTACACTCATATTAGGAAGAAGATTAAACTCTTGATAGATTGTAATAATCCCCTTATTTTGTCGATCAATCGGTGCGTCATGCCGAGAAAGCTTCTCACCGTTAAACCAGATTTCACCTCGACTTTGCGGCTGAGCCCCCGCCAATGCTTTTAAAAGCGTTGATTTTCCTGCACCGTTTTCGCCTAAAAGCGCATGAACCTCGCCCTCACCTACTTCCAAAGACACATCATCAAGAGCCCACACACCTGAAAAATTCTTCCCAAGATGTGATATTTTCAATAAAGGTTCTGACACCCTAAGCCTCCCTATATTTTTATCAATCGCCCCTCAATCGTAACCCATAGAAAATATGGCGCTTACCAACTTCAATATAAACCCCTACGCAATCTACAAACAAAAATGCAATGATTTCTATGAGGATAATTTATATCAAAGAATAATACTTATTTTTATCTACCTAATTTTAAGCATCTTTGTTCCGCTAAAAATAATTTTATTGATAGCTCTATCTTTTTTTTCCTGTTTTAATTCACATACAGCTTTTTTGCGCACCTTGATAGGCTCCTTAAAACCCACTGTGTCACGCCTAGATTATTCAATAGAAAAATAGCCTTACTCATCCATAGCCCTCCACCATGTTAACGCCAAGCGTGTGCCTTTAAACACAACCTTTTAATCCAAACCTCCCCGCTTTGGTAAAACAAATTATGGGGAGGTTTACACCATCAAACACCCTAAGGGGTTATGGCTTAGTAATTATCAATAGCATCAAATTCTGTAGCATCTTTGAGATTATCCTTCGTAATTGCCAAAGGCTGAACTATCATCCCTTCGACAGGCGTTTTATCACGCAAGTTGGCCAAAATCTGATCCATGGCTTTCTGAACCATATAGCCTTGTTGCAAATCATAAGTCACAGCCATCCAACCATCACGTACCCGCGCCAAAGCTTCCGCGCCAGCATTAAAGCCCATCACCATAATCTCGCCAGGCTTATAACCCATAGTTTGTAATGCTTCAATCGCTCCTAAAGCCATATCATCATTCATACCAAAAATCACTTGCGGCTTTTTCTTCATCCCAGGCCAAATACTTTGAACAATCCGCAAACCTTCTGAGCGCATCCAATTCCCCGTTTGTTCAACAACAATCGGATACTTATCGCCGTTCTGTTTCAAACTATCATGAATGCCTTTTAGGCGTTGAATATTCGAAGATGCTCCAGGCTGGCCAGTTAAAAGAAAGATCTCAGCGCCATTAGGGAATTGTTTTTTAATGAACTCTGCTGAAACCACGCCGCCTTGGTATGGATCGGTACCAAAATGGGGGACCTTATGCTTACTATTGGTTGAGCGATCAATGGTTACTACCACGCGACCGCCTTCTACCAATTCATCCACTGCTGGCGCCACAGCACCTTCATCATTAGGTGAAATAATGAAGCCCTGAGCACCAGCCGTCATTGCATTTTCAAGATCCGCCACCTGTTTAGGAGAATTATTTTGCCCGTCCAATGCCTGCAAATTAACACCAATTTTCTTAGCATAATCAAGCCCTGCTTGCCGCATTGTGACTTCATAGGGCGTAGCTAGGCTTGGCACGCTCAGCACCAATTTCTCTCCTGCTGCCAAAGCATTACCATTAACCCCCATCATAACACTGGCTACGATAGCAGCAGATACAAATAATTTTTTCATAACATCCTCCCATTGTAACGATTAAAGCCCAAAGCTAATCGTTTCGAATTTCAAAGATAGCAGAGAGATTCAGCAAAATAAAGAGCCATGATAGGACTTTAGCCCCTAAACACTACATCCGGTTCAATGCCCGAAAAACAATAATAAACATTAGCCACTATAATTCTTATATGTTGCAACCATTGCCTATTATGTATTTTTACTCAAAGCCTTATCAGGCGTCGCACCTGAAGGGTATCCTGAAATATTAATGACCTAGATAACCAAAACACTTAATAATCCACATGGCTTAAATAAAGTCCAAAAGGCGGTGCCACCTGACCACAAGCCCGCCGATCTTTAGCGTGTAGTGCAGTTTCTAAATCATCAGCTGTCCACCGACCAAGCCCCACTTCAACCAAACTACCAACGATTGATCGAATTTGATTATGTAAAAAGGAACGCGCGCTTGCAGAAATCATCACCAAGTCTCCCTCGCAAAAAACATCCAAGCAATCCATGGTTCGCACAGGACTTTTAGCCTGGCAATGACTAGCGCGAAAAGTTGTAAAATCATGGCGCCCCAAAAGCCGCTTAGCGGCCCCATTCATTGCTTTTACATCCAAAGCCTTGGGTTGCCACCATACGCGCTGTGCTGCTAAAATCGCAGGTGCACGACGATTCAAAATCTTAAATATATAATGGCGTTTAGAGGCTGAAAAGCGCGCATCAAAACCATCACAAACACTATAAGCCGCCACAATCGCAATACTTTCGCCTGCTTGTGTAAGATGAGCATTCAAGGCATCACGCACCGTATCCGCATGCCAAGGTTTCTCCAAATCCACATGCGCTACCTGTCCCAAAGCATGTACGCCGGCGTCCGTACGCCCCGCCGCGCTAATTGCTACCCTTTCACCACTAAAATGATAAATAGCTTCTTCAATCGCCGCCTGAACACTTGGCTCCTTAGCTTGCCGTTGCCAACCCGCATAGGGCACGCCGTCATATTCTATCACCAATTTAAAGCGCGCCATCATGCATCCCTATCGTATCTTTGTACAAGGTCACAAGCCAAGCTCTGTTTTTGACTAATAACCCCAAGCAATTTATCGGCAAATAACAAACCATGATCCCTAACGTACCACGTTAATAACCGCCCCGCGCAAAAATTGCTCAGCGTCCAAGACCTTTCCTCCTGCCCGTTGCAAAGAAGTAATGGCCAATCGTCCTTCTCCACAATGGATAATCAAATCTTGCGGTTCGATATAGCCAGCACCTAAACTCGCACCAAGCATTCTTTTAGCACCTAGAATTTTTACCCGCTCCCACGCATCCCCCAATAACATCTCACACCAACTTGCAGGAGAAGGAGAAAGGCCACAAATCTGGCGAACAATAAAATCGGATGATCGCGCCCAATCAATACGCGTTTCGGCCTTTTCAATTTTATTAGCATAAAGCACCCCCTCCTTCGCTTGGGGCATAGGATGTAAATCACCACGCTCTAAATCAGACATCGTCTTTACCATTAAATCCGCCGCTAGAACTGCCAATTTTTCGTGCAATTGACCAGAAGTCATGCCAGCTTCAATCTTCACACGCGCTCCCCCCACGACCGGGCCCGTATCGAGCCCCGCCTCCATTTGCATAATCATCACCCCGCTATGGCTATCGCCAGCCATAATAGCGCGCTGGATAGGAGCCGCCCCGCGCCAGCGCGGCAAAAGCGAAGCGTGAGCATTAAAACATCCCCATCTTGGCGCGTCTAAAATCGCTTGCGGTAATAAAAGCCCATAGGCAATTACCACCGCAGCATCCAGCTTGTGACTCTCAAATAACGCTTGTTGTTCGGGCGGACGCAAACGCGTAGGCGTAAAAACGGGCAACCCAAACCTTTGCGCAAAAACTGCTACTGGCGAAGGAACAAGTGCTAAACCACGCCGCCCTGCAGGTCGTGGCGGCTGGGTATAAACAGCAACAATTTCATGCCCCGCCTCTAAGAGTGCTTGCAAGGTAGGGACAGAAAATTCTGGCGTACCCATAAAAGCTAAACGTAGCACCATCAGATAGCAGCGCCTCTCTCAATTCGGGTCTGCTTTTTAAAGCGGCGAATCACCATATCTCGCTTTAACTTTGAGAGATGATCAATAAAGAGCATACCATCAAGGTGATCAATTTCATGCTGAAGGCAAGTTGATAAAAGTCCATGGGCTTCAATCTCGCGCTGTTTACCCTTACTATCAACATATCCTACCCGCACCGCATTAGGGCGTTCCACTTCCGCATAATAAGAAGGGATAGATAAACACCCTTCCTCATAAACGCTGGGCTGCGAAGACCGCCACAAAATTTGAGGATTAATAAAAACCATCGGCTGCTTTGCATCCTCCTTACTACCCACATCTACCACCAACATCCGGATCGGCTCACCAACCTGAATCGCAGCAAGGCCAATACCTGGCGCATCGTACATAGTTTCCAGCATATCATCAGCCAAACGGTTTAAAGCTTCATCCACTTGGACTACAGGCGCACTAACTTGACGCAAAAGAGGATCAGGAAGCGTAATAAGCGGTTTTATTGTCATAGGTCGCCTTTCGCACAAAGTTGCGGTACAAATAAGGTATTAAGATCACTGTCATCTATTTTCTCTACATAGCTCTAAATATACACCAATTTCGTACCGTATGAACAGTCCAAAGCCCGCAAAACCATGCTCACAAGCCTATCTTTTCCAAAAATCTTGTTCCTATCGCTTTTGGTTATAAAAGACTTTACATTACATACCAACGATTCGCCCTTTTGCTTATTTCTCCTCCAAAGCGTGTAGAATAAATACAAACCATGCCTAAAGACCTTTTTAATATCTTAAACCATTCTCCTCTCCTTTCTGCACTTGTTGGATTAATCGGGGGTCTACTCCTTAGCAGTCTCTATAAATTATGGCGAACGATTCGCCGAGCGGATACAAACCAAGTAACTGCTTCTATGCAAACATCCATTACAGCACTCATCAAAAGCCAAGCGGAAATGCAAGGTCGACTTCAAAGCATGACAGAAATTTTTAGCAATCGTCAGGCCGAATTAAATCAATCTATCCGCACTCAAATTGATCATCTCAGCCACAATATGGGGCAAAGCCTGCATACACAAACCCAAACCACCTATAATAATTTGCAAAGACTACAAGAACGCTTAGCCGTAATTGATACAGCCCAGCATAATATCCAAACCCTAGCTAGCCAAGTCGTCCAACTGCAAGCGATTTTAAACAATAAGCAGAGTCGTGGCGCTTTCGGACAAGGGCAAATGGAAGCAATCATCGCCGATGCCTTGCCAAAAGGCGCTTATCAATTCCAAGCTACTCTTTCTAATAAAACGCGGCCCGATTGTATCATTCATCTGCCTAATTGTGCAGAATCTTTGGTTATTGATGCAAAATTCCCACTTGAGGCATGGAATGCAATGCGCAAAGCCCAAGATCCGTTAGAAAAAAAAGAAGCGGCTAAACGCTTCCGTTACAATTGTGAAGTCCACATCCGAAGCATCGAAGAAAAATATTTCATCAAAGGAGAAACCCAAGACACCGCATTTCTCTTTGTTCCTTCCGAATCGATCTTTGCTACCTTGCACGAGGACTTCAATTCCGTGATTGAGAGGGCTCACAAAGCGCGTATTATCGTTGTTTCTCCTTCCCTATTGGTTTTATCCATCCAATTGGTGCAAACGCTCCTGAAGGATGCCCATATGCGCGAAAATGCCCATCTTATTCAAACACAAATCAGTCTTTTAATGCAAGATATCAATCGGCTAGATGAAAGAGCACGCAAATTGCACGGCCACTTTAAACAAACCCATCAAGATATTGAAGATATTCTTACCTCTTCGAATAAAATCCAGCGCCATGCTGCTCGCCTTACCAAACTTGAGGTAAACGAGCAAAGCACGCAAAGATCGCATATTTGACTGCATCTTACCAACGATAGCCAATCCCTAATTTAGCCGCAGTCCCATGGCGCGATCCTAAAACCCCACGCAATGCCGCACGGGCACTCCAGCCGGGCATAAATTTAGGCGCAGTAAATTTGCTACCCAATTCAAGTGCCAATGATGTTCCATAATTGTCAATGGCCTCCTGCATTTCCTGCTCAAACACTCCAGAAACCGTACCCGCGAATTCCTTTTCTAGACTTGTAGCAACATAAAATTTCGCCTCACGGTCCCAGCGATATTCATAACGAGCCTCCAATTGAGCCCTTTGCGACTGAGCTGCGTCAAAAGTAAGTGCTTCTCCAGCTTGGCTTTTGGTGCTAAAAGCTGCCATATAGGTTGCCAACCATTGCCCATCCAGAATCAAAAGATTGTGGGGCGCAAGCGGAATAATCCTACCCCCTCCTATTTGTAAGCCATAATAAGTGCTATTTACCCAATCATAACGTCCAGCAATCATTGAACGGCTGTCAAAATCTCGACCTATCCGCCCGGCGCGCGCGGCTCCATTCAAAAACCAGCCGTTAAACCATAATTGCTTTCCATAAAAACCAACCCCTTTATAATTTACATCTCCCATCGCATGCACTTGATTTGGATAAACATCATAAGATCCATCCTGCCCTTCGACAAAGCCCACGCCTAAAAATTGGCCCCTTGGGTGACGATAGCGCAACCCATACCCCGCCATCGCATGAAAAGCGCGGTTTACCAAAATATTTTGCGACAAAGACTGATAAGTATAACCGCTGCCTTGCAAAAAAAGCAATTCCTCCCAATGCCCGTCTAGCTTTCGTACACTATCAGGAACAATATAGTCCTCAATCCCACTGACCTGATCAGCTCCATAAAGAAGCGCCTGCAAGCTTGCGGCATTACTATAAAAATATGCCTCTGACTTAGCCGGATCTATCATTCCCGCTCCGTCGCCCTCCAATTGCGCAGCTAAGCCTTCATCCTCTGTTTCTATATGAAAATGCCACTCCTTAGCCCCAAAGCTTACCAGTTCATCCTTATTATTGATCTCCCCTTTTACAGATCCATGCACCAGATAAATCTTATCGCCCGCTTGTAAAGCACGCAAATCCTCACCAGAAAGTTTTAAATCAATCACCGCATCATCAACCATAATAGCAGCGCCCTTATTCTCTAATAAAACACTGCCATTGGCTAAACTTTCGGGCAGATAAAAGGTCAGATTCTTACCCTTTAAATCAACTTGCATTTCACTATTTAAAACCGCCGGTGTAAATATCGGCTCTCCCACTGAACTCCGCTTCGACGCCAAAACCGACGAATCCGATCCGGTTTTCTCACCAAAAATAAAACCAGAAATAGAATAAGCGCCATTGCCGCGGATTTTCATCTCATGGCCGTAGCCAATCAGCACGGTACCAAACATCACACCATAATCATCGTTATCGCCATGGGCATTGGTACCCAATAATAAAACATCTAGATCCCCACGCCTTACATCAGTAATATCTACCCGAAAGGAAACACTAGGATTAAAAGCTTGGCCAAGGCTTAGATGACGCGTGATCTCTAACTTTACCTTCCCACCTTCAGCTACAATAAAACTACGCGCTCGAAACCGTACACTTCCCCCAACACCTCCTAGTCCACCTTGGCCAGTATCTGAACTACCCCCATTCTTACCACTTTCTAAAAGAAAACGATCCGAAATCACCACATCATCATCATTTGCATCAAAGCTAACTGCGCCGCCGTTACCGCCATTACCAACAAATCGGGGGTCATCTCCCATAGACACTCCGCCATCGCCAGCATTGCCGCCATAAATCTCTAACTGAGCATAAGATAATACCCGATCTTGCTCCTTAAAGAAAATCTGAACATCGCCGCCCTTTCCCCCAGGCCTATCAAAAGCTGGATTACCCTGGCCAACATAAATAATCCCACCACAATCAGAATTATCACCAATCCATTGCCAGTCATCACTTCCACCTCTACCACCGCGACCAGCACCTGCACCTCGCCCGTCCCCCGCACGATTAGAGCGAGACGTTGGCGTGCTTCCTATATAACCAGCCGCTCCAGCCCCGCCTTTACCCTGAACGCCGCCGCCGCCGCCACCGCCGCCGCCCGCTAAATAGCAACTCTGACCATAAGCAGAACTTTCCCCTCCACAAATAGCCAAAATAGCTAGAACACTCGTTAATAGCACTTTCTGTGGCCACATTTTCTCTTGTTTATAATATAATTGTGCAATTTTCATAGGGTGTACCTTGTCATAAATTCAACTTATACGCGAATATATGTGCCAAAACTAAACAAATAGTTTGCAAAACTATAAAAAGCATACGCCTTATCAACCTATAATTGTATTTTTAAAGTCCTTTAATTTAAGAGGTAAAACTGCTCTTAAGAAATTATTAAACCAAAAGTATTTTATTGATCAACAAAGCTATATTACCTTCAAATAAGGGTAGTGATGAAACGTTTAAGCCTCATTATTTTGCTCACAAGCTTACTCTATAGTTGCACTAGCCGCCCACCGAGCCGCATTGACAATGCTTGTGCTATTTTTGCCGAGCGTAACGTTTTTTTTAACGATTGGCATAAAATTACCAAAAGAGCGGAGGCGCGATATGGCATCCCAATGTCCATCATTCTTGCCACCATCCGCACAGAATCAGCCTTTCGTGCCACAGCTCAGCCCAAAAGAACTAAGCTACTGGGTTTCATTCCATGGAAACGAACCTCCAGCGCTTATGGCTATTCGCAAGCATTAAACCACACATGGTGGCGATATCAGCGCGCTACTGGCCATTATAACGCGCGGCGAAGCAATTTTGCCGATGCTACCGACTTTATCGGCTGGTACCATCACGAATCAGTACGCCGCAATGGGGTCAACCCCTTGGACGCCTATCATCTTTATCTTAATTACGCCCTTGGCCATCAAGGCTATCGCACATCCGCCCCAAGCCTTGGCCTTTTGCGCGCTGCCAATAAAACCCAGCAAATGGCACGCCTCTATGAACAACAATTGCTCCTTTGCGGCCTACGCTAAACCCTTAGTTATTATGTACTTAAAACCCGCACCTTTGAGAAGGAATATGGGTTTGCAATGGAATTTGCATCAAATTATGCTAAGAAGAAGATGCGATAAAAGGAATCTTCTATGACTCTAACTTCCAAACATATAAAAGCTCCCGATTTCAAAAAAATCAACCGCGCCCTCCTTTCTGTTAGCGATAAAACAGGCCTTGTAGATCTCGCCCACGCCCTTGCCGACCAGGGAGTGGAACTTATCTCCACAGGTGGTACAAAAAAGCTACTCATCCAAGCTGGCCTTGCAGTAAAAGATGTTTCAGAAATTACTAATTTTCCAGAAATTTTAGATGGACGCGTCAAAACCCTCCACCCCGCCGTCCACGCAGGGATTTTAGCCGTTGGTAATGATTGCGAACATCAAGCCACTCTCAAAGCACACGCTATCACCCCCATTGATCTTGTTGTCGTCAACCTCTATCCATTTGAAAAGACAGCTGGCCAAGGGAGTGATGTTGATACCATAATTGAAAATATCGACATCGGCGGACCAGCTATGATTCGCGCAGCAGCAAAAAACCATGCCTATAGCGCCATTGTCACTGACCCCGCTGATTACGCAGCTCTTATAGCAACCTTGAACGCAAACAATGGATGCTTAAGCTTTGCCTTTCGGCAAAATTTGGCTGCCCGCGCCTTTGCCCGTACTAGTGCTTATGATAGTGCCATCAGCCAATGGTTTTCTCAACAACTGAACCTTGACATGGGGCGTTGGCAAAGTTTTTTTGGCGAATTGCATACATCTTTGCGCTATGGAGAAAATCCCCACCAACATGCTGCCTTTTATAAAAATAGCGACTTACGGCCTGGCGCAGCAACAGCACAAATTATCCAAGGAAAGCAATTATCCTATAATAATATCAACGATACTGATGCTGCCTTTGAATTAGTCAGTGAATTCAGCCAAGAAACTGCAGCCGTTGCCATTGTCAAACACGCAAACCCTTGTGGTGTGGCCTTGGCTTCTAGCCTGAAAGAAGCGTATGTGAAGGCTCTTGCCTGCGACCCTGTCTCGGCTTTTGGCGGAATCATCGCTCTCAACCAAACCCTTGATGCTTCTACCGCTACAGAAATTGTCAAGATTTTTACCGAGGTTATCATCGCCCCTGCCGCTGATGAAGATGCCAAAGCCATTATCGGCAGCAAAAAGAATCTACGACTCCTTATCACGGGTGGCCTTGCTGACCCACGCGCGTCTGGCTTAATGGCCAAAACGGTTGCCGGCGGACTCTTGATTCAAAGCCGTGATAACGGCATGATTGAGGATTGCGACCTAAAAATTGTCACAAAACGCGCTCCCACCGAAAATGAACTGCAAGATCTAAAGTTTGCGTTCAAAGTTGCCAAGCATGTAAAATCCAACGCCATTATCTATGCCAAGGATCACGCCACTTTTGGCATAGGAGCGGGACAGATGAGTCGTCTTGATTCGGCTCGTATCGCTGCGCGAAAAGGTCAAGAAGCGGGACTCATCCCTCCAGCGCAAACAGGGCTTGTCGTCGCTTCTGATGCTTTCTTTCCTTTTGCCGATGGATTATTAGCAGCAGTCGAAGCAGGAGCTACCGCCGTTATCCAACCAGGTGGGTCTTTGCGCGACCAAGAGGTAATCGATGCCGCCAATACCCATGATATTGCCATGGTTTTTACTGGCATGAGGCACTTCCGTCATTAAGATTCATCAGTGCGCGCCTTCCGAAAGGGCACATATGGCACAGGTCAATAAAACGTACGCCATCCCCAGTTCCTTTTGTGGGCGTGGCGTCCGTGCCGTCTTAGGATCCACCAATACGGGCAAAACCCACTTTGCTATAAGCCGCCTTTTGGCTCATTCATCCGGCATTATCGGCCTACCCTTAAGGCTTTTAGCCCGCGAGGTTTACCATAAAATCTGTGATAAGGTAGGAAGCAACCAAGTTCGCCTAATCACAGGGGAAGAAAAAATTATTCCTCCTCACGCGCGCTATGGTGTCTACACAGTCGAAGCTCTCCCCCGCCAAACTAACTCTGCCTTTGTGGCAATTGATGAAATCCAATTAGCCGCTCATCTTGATCGCGGACATATTTTTTGTGACCGCCTCTTACATTTACGCGGCCGCGAAGAAACTCTATTGCTTGGCTCAACAAGTATGGAAAGGGTTTTGCGAAAAATCCTTCCTAAGGTAGAAATCATCCAAAAGCCACGCTTTTCTCAATTATACTATCAAGGCAGCAAAAAGATCAGTCGCTTACCGCCCCGATCTGCGATCGTCGCTTTCTCCCACGAAGACGTCTACACTATTGCTGAATTTATTCGCCGCCAAAGGGGTGGAGCAGCAGTTATTATGGGCGCGCTTTCGCCCCGCACTCGGAACGCTCAAGTAGCTCTTTACCAAGCAGGTGAAGTTGATTTTATAGTTGCCACCGATGCCATTGGTATGGGACTTAATCTTGATATAGACCATGTAGCCTTCGCCCAAAACCATAAATTCGATGGCTACCAATGGCGCCCCCTCAATACCTCTGAAATTGCTCAAATCGCTGGGCGCGCAGGCCGTCACATGCGTGATGGCTCTTTTGGAGTTACCGCCCAAGCTCTACCCTTTGAAACTGCGAAAGTTGAAGATATCCTTGCCCATAGATTTCCTGCAATCCAATACCTACAGTGGCGCAACAACGCTTATGATTTCAGTTCACTTGAAGGTCTCAAACGCTCGCTTGCGGCCTCTCCCCGCCACCATGCGCTCGTTCGCGCTTTACCTGCTATTGATGCGCAAGTTCTTGAAATCTTATCAAAAGATAAAAACATCATAAATATTACAAAAAATGCAAGCGATATAAAACTATTATGGGAAATATGTGCGCTGCCCGATTATGGTAAACAAGGGGCTATCTATCATACAGACCTCGTTAGTCGCCTCTATCGCGACATCCGTCAAGCTGGCACATTAGATGAAGACTATCTAGCTAAACAAATAGCGCGAACCAATTATTTTCATGGTACCATCGAAAACATCGCAGCACGCCTTGTCCAGATTCGCTGCTGGAGTTTTATCGTCAACCGGTCAGCTTGGGTAAAAAACCCGCCTTTTTGGCAAGAAAAAACAAGAAAAATTGAAGAGAAACTATCAGATGTGCTACATGAAAGGTTGACGCAGCGATTTATTGATCGCAGAACAAGCATATTAATGAAGCGGCTAAGAGAGAATAAAATGATGAATGCCGAAATTACGCAAAATGGCGATATCTTCGTTGAAAAGCATTTAGTAGGAAATGTACAAGGCTTTCGCTTCGTCGTAGAAACCGGCATAGATGCCAATGATGTTAAAGCCTTACGTGCCGCCGCTGCGGCCATTCTACCTATCGAATACGAGAAACGTGCTGAGCGCTTTTCAAGTGCACCAAACGGCGATTTTGCAATCGGGCGCGATGGACTTATTCGCTGGATTGGACAGCCAATTGCCAGCCTCACACCAAGCGCTGATATCCTAAAGCCAAGATTTATTCTCTTGGCCGATGAAACCCTTTCAAACCCAGCGCGCGAGAAAATATCCATACGCCTTGAGCGCTTTATAAATTTTCATTTTGAAACTATCCTAAAACCCCTTTTTATCTTACGCGATGCTGAACATCTAACCAGTAGTACCCGGGGCTTAGCCTTTCAACTTGTTGAGCATTTAGGAATCTTAGACCGGCGTGAAGTAGCGGAAGATGTTAAAAATCTTGACCAAACTGCCCGCGCCGCCCTACGCCGCTTGGGAGTACGCTTTGGCGCTTTTCATATCTACCTCCCCCTCATGCTCAAGCCCGCCCCAGCCCAAGCTGTCAGTCTTCTTTGGGCGCTTAAAAATCATGCGCAAGAAAAAGCAGGCTATGGCGATGTTATCGCCATTTTAGCAGCTGGCCGCACATCAACCGTTGTTGATGCATCCTATGATTCACGATTTTATGCGTTAGCAGGCTATCGCATTTTAGGTCAGCGCGCTGTTCGCATTGATATCTTAGAACGTTTAGCCGACCTCATCCGCGCAGCGCTAAATAAATCTTCTACCGAAAAACCACTACCTGACGGCTTCTATGATGGGAAACATTTTTTTATTACGCCCTCTATGCTCTCGATTTTAGGCGCTACTACCGAAGACATGACAGAGATTCTAAGAAATCTTGGCTATCGCGCTAAAGAAAGCAGCGCTCAAACAATAGCCGTGCGTCTCAAAAAGCGCTTAGAAACTCCAAAAGCCGAACCTGTAGGCAATTGGCCGACCGTGCGGACTATTCCAGCTCCAGAACCAATAGGCTTTTTTGATCCCAAAGCAAATGATAAATCTATCCTACTTTGGGCCTATTACGGCCAGCGTACGCATCAGAAAAAGCAACCCTATCACTCTCACCGCAGCAAACAAAATAGCCCTCAAGGCGCCCAAAAACAACCAGCAAAGACAAAAGATACCCTAAAAAGGCGTAAAGAAAATTACAACGACAAACAAATAAGGCCTTCAAAAAATGTCCACTCTGATAAAAAATCAACGCGCCTGTCACCCACGATTGATCCTGATTCGCCTTTTGCAAAATTAGCGCTTCTGCGCGACAAATTGCGCAAATAGCTTCCTATTTAAGAGTAAACTCCTCCCCTCTTTGCCATGAGAGAGGAAAGCGCTGGAGAACAAAATGACTTATGTGGTAACGGATAATTGCATCGCTTGTAAGTATACCGACTGTGTCGAAGTTTGCCCTGTCGATTGTTTTTACGAAGGGGAGAATATGCTTGTCATTCATCCGGATGAATGCATTGATTGCGGCGTATGTGAACCAGAGTGCCCCGCCGAAGCAATCAAACCCGACACCGAACCTGGGCTTGAAAAATGGTTAGAGCTCAACCTTGAATACGCTCGCAAGTGGCCAAACATCACACTAAAAAAAGAGCCTTTGCCCGAGGCTACGGAAATGGACGGCGTTCAAGATAAATTAACCCACCATTTTTCTGAAAGTCCTGGCGGAGGCGATGCCGCCTAGGTCTATCCTTATTCCACACCCAAATAGATCAATCAATTGCGCGCGCTTCATTTATAGCGCTGCGCGGTTTGAATATTGATCTTTGAACGTAGGTATGATAGTTTTTTACCCTATGGCTATAAAGACCTATTCCAAAATTGCGCTAAAGAACTGCGTTCCTTGTACCTATAATTGCTAAGAAATGGTATAGCATTATAGGCTCATGAGATAACTTTTAACGATCACTTCACGACATTGCCACAGCACCAGACTGGGCCAAGGGAGTAATAAAAATATGGCATCCCCGCAGAAAAAATCTTCCCCCCACAAAGACTTTAAAGCATCTGAATATATCGTATATCCTACCCATGGGGTTGGCCAAATTGTCGCCATTGAAGAGCAAGAAGTTGCTGGCCATAAATTAGAGCTTTTTGTTATCCACTTTGAAAAAGACAAAATGCATGTCAAGGTTCCCGTTACCAAAGCTATTTCTATCGGGATGCGCAAATTGTCAGCCAATGATTTTATAGAACGCGCCCTAAAAGTTCTTGAAGGTCGAGCTCGAATCAAACGCACTATGTGGTCGCGCCGCGCCCAAGAATATGAGGCCAAAATTAACTCTGGCGACCTTCTTGCCATCGCTGAGGTCGTACGCGATCTTTTCCGCGCTGACAGCCAACCAGAGCAATCCTATTCCGAACGCCAGCTTTATGAAGCAGCCCTCGACCGCATGGCTCGAGAAGTCTCGGCCGTTCATCGAATTTCTGATACTGAAGCTGTTCATCTTATTGAGAACACGCTTAATAAGGCTCCCAAACGCATCAGCAAAGATAAAGATGAGCTCACTGATGAAATATTAGAGACAGCTGAAACTGTGGCGGCCTAACTCTAAGTTCAGCTTCTCCGTTTCGCACACCGAAAACCCAAATACACTTACAAAAAAACGCGCTTGATTAAACAAGCGCGTTTTTGATCACTTATCTCAGAAAATTTTGGCGATCATTCTTTAGGCGTTAAAACCTGCCGGCCACGATACATACCCGTTTTTAAGTCAATATGATGGGGACGGCGCAACTCACCCGAGTTTTGATCTTCAATATAAGTAGGGGCCTTCAGTGCGTCCGCAGAGCGACGCATTCCGCGCTTTGAAGGCGAGGTTTTTCGTTTTGGTACAGCCATGGGGAACACTCCAAATTATAAGGTGAAATGATGGAATCGCCATCAAATCCCGTCGACACATTCAAACATTTTGCCTGCTATACACCGATTGAGCCGCTTTTACCAGCATTTTCATATATTTTTATCAAATAGAGCATCTCTATCCGCGCTTCTCACGCAAGCAAAAAACATAGGCTTCACTTTGGGCAGCGCGTCTTTCAATTAAACGGGCATGACTTGTTACATAAGGATCCATACGCTTAAGGGCTCGTTTATGGGGACTAGGCAAAATAGCTACAAGCAGAGCTGCTTGGCGTTGTGTCAAATCTTTAGCTGCACGTCCATAGTAATGACGTGCTGCCGCTTCAATACCGTAAATTCCAGGTCCCCATTCAGCAACATTCAAGTAAATCTCTAAAATTCGCACCTTAGACAAAAGCATATCTGCCGCCAAAGCATAAGGGATTTCAAAAATTTTACGTAGATAAGCCGGTTGGCTGGGCAAGAATAAATTTTTTACTACTTGCATCGTAATGGTGGAAGCACCCCTCTTAGGTCCTTCAGGGCTCTCTAATACTTGCTTCAGCTCTTGCCAATCCACTCCGTGGTGGCGACAAAAGCGCGCATCTTCTGCCATTACCACGCTATAGAGTGCCTTCGGCGCCACCTCATCAAGCCGCACCCATAAACGTTGATACGATAGACCACTTAGCCAATCGCGCAACATCAAAGTTGAAATCGGGTGGATACGATCCAAACGATATATCCCCAAAACCATGATAGGTAAAAGCCATAGAGCAACTATGCCATAAATCAACACACGCACAACCTGGCCCTTCCTCCCCATCATCATCTTTTATTATTGTCCCTTAGAAGATAATTCACTCTTGACCTTATTCTACGGTTAGTTCATTGCACTTTGCAAAGAAAAAGGATCATCCTATGGAAGATTTTGCCTCCAATCTTAAAGCTCACACAGCGCGACTCACCCCTTATCTCGACAAGCTCCTTACCCATAATCCGACGCCTGCAGAAATTAGCCGCCCCCCTCGCCTTATCCAGGCCATGCGCCATGGAGTCTTAAACGGTGGCAAAAGGTTGCGCCCGTTTTTTCTATTCGAAAGTGCAAAACTTTTCGGTGCTAAAATTGAAAACGCCTTACCTATCGCTGCCGCCCTTGAACTTCTCCATTGCTATTCCTTGATTCACGATGACCTTCCAGCCATGGATAATGATAATCTTCGCCGCGGCAAGCCCGCTGTTCACAAAGCTTTTGATGAAGCTACTGCTATCCTCGCTGGAGATGCGCTTCTCACCCTTGCCTTTGAGCAAATGGCGCAAGCATCGCTACCTGCCCAAACTCGTCTTGATTTAATCCGTCAATTGGCAACAGCTGCAGGCCTAGGCGGAATGATTGGCGGCCAAATGCTAGACTTGGAAGCCGAAAATCAAGTATTAAATGAAGCAGCCATCCATACCTTACAAACTATGAAAACTAGTGCACTTTTCCGCTTTTCTTGCCAAGCTGGCCCCCTTATCGCGGGAGCCCCACAAAAAGATCATACCCTTATGGGTCAATTTGGCACCCTTATCGGACTGGCTTTCCAATTAGCTGATGACATTTTAGACATCACTGCCGATACAAAAACCCTTGGCAAGACCGCCGGCAAAGATGCCAAAGCCCATAAAGCCACCCTCGTTCAACAACGGGGCGTAAAATGGGCCAAAGCATATCTCAAAGACCTGACCCTAGAAGCAGAGACTATTATCAAACCCTATGGGCATGCTGCCGCTTCCCTGATCCAAGCAACACGTTTTGTGATACTACGGCACCACTAACGAGCGCTACCAAAACGGGTCTCAATATAATCTAGCATCAAGGTTTGAAACTGCTCAGCAATATCATCACCACGCAATGTCTGTGCCTTCTTGCCGTCGATAAACACAGGCGCTGCCAATTGTTCACCCGTACCTGGCAAAGAAATCCCAATATCTGCTTGCTTTGATTCGCCTGGTCCGTTCACAATACACCCCATCACCGCCACATTCAGCCCTTCTACGCCAGGGTATTTCTTACGCCAAGATGGCATTTTTTTACGAAGATCAATTGAAATTTTTTGAGCGAGCTCTTGAAACACCGTTGATGTCGTACGCCCACAACCTGGACATGCCACAACCGTTGGACTAAACTGCGCAAAACCCATAGCTTGCAAAAGTTCCTGCGCTACTTCTACCTCGCGGCACCTATCACCAAATGGCTCAGGCGTTAATGAAATACGAATCGTATCGCCAATTCCCTGCTGTAGCAAAATCCCTAATGAAGCGGCCGAGGCTACGATACCCTTGCTCCCCATTCCGGCTTCTGTCAGCCCCAAATGCAACGCGTAATCAGAGCGCTGCGCCAAAAGTACATATACAGCCAATAGGTCTTGAAGTTGACTAACTTTTGCAGAAAGGATAATCCTGTCAGCATCCAACCCTAATTCATGCGCCAATTCAGCGGAAAGAAGCGCAGACTGTACCATTGCTTCATGAGTCACTTGGGCTGCTGAAAGTGGGCTCCCCGCAGCAGCATTTTCATCCATCAGCCCCATCAAAAGTTTTTGATCAAGCGAGCCCCAATTCACTCCAATCCGTACGGGCTTTTGATAACGCAAAGCCAACTCAATAATCGTAGCAAACTGCTTATCCTTTTTCTCCCCAAACCCTACATTGCCAGGATTGATTCGGTATTTAGCAAGCGCTTGCGCACAAGCAGGGTGGTCCTTTAATAGTTTATGACCAATATAGTGAAAATCACCGATTAAAGGCGTATTATGGCCCAATCGAGCCAAACGTTCAACAATTTTTGGTACTGCTGCTGCCGCGGCATCACGATCCACTGTTACTCGCACCAGCTGGGAGCCTGCGCGCGCTAAAGCCGCCACCTGCGCTACGGTAGCATCAACATCAGCCGTATCAGTGTTAGTCATTGATTGCACAACAACCGGCCGGCCGCCTCCCACGAGAACCCCACCCACATCGACGCAACGAGTTTGATGACGAGGGAAAGGCGCGGCATAATAAGTTGGCTTCACCATCTCAATCTCCTTGAAAGCATTCGCCCCTTCTATAGCCTCTTTACGATAAAAAAAATATATTATAGCCGCCGGCAACGTTTTTACCATTCAAGCATTATACTCAAAGCTTAGCAAAACCCACAGGAACAAATTATGGCTCTCTTTTCACACACTTCATATGCATCCAAAAAAATTGAAAAACGTATCCAAAAATTGCAAGATAAACTCACAGGTTTCTGCCAAGACGACTCTCAAAAACAGCAAATGGCTGCATCAGTCGATAAAATAAAAGAAACCGCACGACCGGCCATCCGCAGCTTGTGTAAACATGCAACCCATCTCACAAAAAAAGCTAAAAGATACCCTGCCCTTAGTGCTGCTATTTTAGTGGGGGGAAGCCTATTAGCTTATTACTTACGACCAAAATCGTAATTCATAGAACCTCCCCGCCCAAATATTTACCTATTGCGTTTCTCGCGCCAAGTAAACGGGGAGGTTTTTTCATAAAGCCAACTATATTGACGTACCATTTGTTTAGCACGCGTAAAGCGAAACCCTAAAAAGCTCGTTATCATCAAAAAAACCAAATCTACACAATAATAATGTAATGATAAAAGAGTGCCGTCAAAGGGCGGGATAAAATGGATGAAGCGAATAAAAGCCGCTAAGGGCACGGTGTATAATACAGCGCTCAGAACTGACCGCCACGTAAGCGCGCAAGCCCTTCCCGTCATCCAGGAGCTCCAACCACCTAAGAGTCCAGTCACCAGAAAAAACACCCCAAACGATGATTCTTGATAAAATATATTTTCCATATCCCGCGCATCCAATCTAAATGCTATCTTTTGCTAAGACCCATTCGCTCCTTTTGGATAAACCCTTGAGTATTCTAAATCAAAGCTGCTAAATCACTTCCTAGAAATAATCCACGTTAATGATGCCCTCCATCAAGATAAGCAGCGCGGATTGCTGGGTCAGCTAATAAGGCTGCTCCGGTTCCTTCCATTGTAACGCGACCATTCACCAACACATAGCCACGATGCGCCAATTTAAGCGCCCCAAAAGCGTTTTGCTCTACTAAAAAAACACTCAATCCCCTCTCTTGATTTAAACGATCAATAGCTGCAAAAATTTGTTTTGCTACCAAAGGAGCTAAACCCAACGAAGGTTCATCAAGCAATAAAAGCTTGGGTCGCGCCATCAAAGCGCGAGCAATCGCCAGCATTTGCTGTTCACCACCCGATAAAGTGCCCCCACGTTGATGAAGCCTCTCTTTCAGACGCGGAAAAAGCGTAAAAATATGTTCAATATCCTCTGTAAAATAACGCTGGTGGTCGAGGCCTGCTCCCATCTTTAAATTTTCTAAAACAGTCATCCGTGAAAAAATACGGCGTCCCTCAGGAGATTGAATAATACGGCGACGCGCGATCTCATGGCTGGCCATTTGCGTTATGTCTTCCCCCTCGAAAATGATCCGCCCTGCTTTAGCACGAGGCAAACCAAAAATACTCATCATCAAAGTCGATTTTCCAGCCCCATTGGCGCCGATAAGGGTGACGATCTCGCCAACACGCACCTCAAGATCTACCCCGCGCAGCGCTTGAATTGCTCCATAAAAACTATCTAACTTTTCTACTTTCAATAAAGGTTGCGCAACACCCTTAGGCTTTCCTTCTATCTCAGCCTTAACCATTACTTAAGCTCCCCTGCTCGGCCTTCGACGTAACATATCTGCCCATGTCTTCATGCAAATGCGCAAATTCATCATCATCTACTCCCAAATAGGCAGCAATCACCTTAGGGTCGTTCTGCACTTCATACGGCGTTCCATCAGCAATTTTTTCTCCATATTCCAGCACAATCACGTGGTCAGAAACTTCCATAACCACCGACATATCATGCTCAATCAACAAAATGGATGTACCTTCAGTCTCACGGATCTTCAATAAAAGCGCATTTAATTCTTGGCTTTCTCGTGGATTCAAGCCAGCTGCCGGCTCATCCAAGCATAAAAGGACTGGCTTTGTGCACATGGCACGAGCGATTTCCAAGCGCCGCTGATCACCATAAGGCAAATCGCCGGCAGGATCATCAGCCCGCGCCACTAAGTCAATCCTCTCGAGCCAACTTTCCGCAAGCTCCATAGCTTTAGCAAATGCCCGCCGATAAGATCGCATCCCTAAAAGTCCTAAAATGCTCATGCCCGAAGCACGCATTAACGCATTATGTTGCGCAACAAGCAGGTTTTCCAAAACTGTTAATCCCGTGAACAAACGGATATTTTGAAAAGTACGAGCCACTTTGGCTTTTCGGTTAATCTCAAAGTCATTTAAACGCTCAAGTAAAATCGGTTTGCTTTGCGACTGATACAAAGAAACTCGCCCACCGCTGGGACGATAAAAACCCGTAATACAATTAAAAACCGTTGTTTTTCCAGCTCCATTAGGCCCAATAAGCGCAGTAATCTGACCACGCTTTACAGAAAAACTCAAATCCTGCACGGCTACAAGGCCGCCAAACCGCATGTGAAGATGCTCTACCTCTAGCAATACGCCTGCTTCCTCTCGTGTTGCTACATTATGCATCACCCATGTCCCTCTTTGGTAAAATTACTAGAAACAGTTTTACGCTTTTTTAAAGAAGCGGTTGGCAAGCGCACACCCACAAAGCCACGCGGGCGCCAAACCATCACGCACACCATACCCAAACCAAACCATAACATCCGATACTGTTGTGGATCAAAATCAGGACCAAAGATCATCTGTAAAGACGGCACCTCACGCAATAATTCCATCCCCCCAATCATTACAACGGCTGCGACCGCAATTCCACCTAATGAGCCCATTCCTCCCAACACCACGATAGCCAAAATAATTGCCGATTCATTAAAAACAAAACTTGTATAATCAGCTCTTCCCTGCCGCGCAGCAAAAAAAGCTCCAGCAATCCCACCAAACATTGCTCCCAGCGAAAAAGCCGTCAATTTTGTTGTTACCGTATTAATACCTAACGAGCGACAAGCGGTTTCATCCTCCCGCAACGCCTCAAAAGCCCGCCCGATGGGCAAATGCCGCAAACGCGTAATAAAAAAAGCCGCAAGAACAAGCAGAGCCAAAATTACATAATAGAGAAAAATCTTATATTGAGCGGCATGGAATTTTAACCCAAAATTATAAGCAAATCCACCTTCTCCCCGAATAAAAGGTAGACCAAAAAAACTTGCTTTCTGAACAGAAAGCCCAGCCGAACCACCCGTCACAGCGGTCCAATTTTGAATGACAATCCGAATGATCTCCCCAAAGGCCAAGGTCACAATGGCTAAATAATCACCACGTAAACGCAAAACCGGAAACCCCAACATCATCCCCCATAGGCTAGCGAAAATCGCGGCTAAGGGCAAGCATAACCAAAAAGAAAAGCCGAAATGGTTTCCCAAAAGTGCCACCGTATAAGCACCGACAGCATAAAAAGCAACATAGCCTAAATCAAGTAATCCAGCGAAGCCTACCACAATATTCAGCCCCCAGGCTAGAAGTATATAGATAAAAATCTGAATTGCATAATTATCAATATACTTCTGAGACTGCGCTAAGTTACTAATCCACACCTGAGTAATAAACAGCGGGTAAAGTAATAAAAGCGTTAATAAAATAAGCAAGCCGTATTTTTTAAATGAAGGAGGTACTTTTTGCTTGACTTGTACAAGCGGTTGCCGCCACCCATCATAGGACAATAAAACCCCTCCTACCGCGACAATGGCTAATAAAAGCCCTCCTGCCCAAATCAATTGGCGCAACTGCTCAAATGAAGAATATCCATTCTCTCCACCATAGATCTGGTAATAAAGCCAAGCTCGATAACCACAAAACAGCACACCCGTCGGCAAAAGAGCCGCTAAAGCACCTCTCATCCCACCGCCGCATAAAACCCACATAAAACGCCCAAAACCAGCAATTAAAACATAATTGGCCAAATAGCCTAATTGCGGCATCAAGACCATGTGGTTCTGAAAATTTAAATCAGAACGCAGTCCAACAATAAAAATAAATAATAAAAACGCAATCAGCGCCGTCATCGCTCCCTCGCTGAAAGCTTTAATGCAACGCGATCCTCTAGCTGCCCCTTGCATTGTCCTTTGTGTCTCAATCATACTTTCTCAACCTCCGGCCGCCCCATCAACCCCGATGGCATAAAAATCAACACAATGGCAAGAACGGCAAAAACAGCCACATCCTTATATTCGGGCAAAAAATAAGTCTGCCATAAAGCTTCAATCAAACCAATCAACAATCCACCAATCACCGCGCCTGGCAAAGATCCAACCCCGCCCAGCACCGCCGCGGTAAAAGCTTTAATGCCAGGAATAAAACCATCAGAAAAATGGACTTGCCCATAATTAACCAAATAGAGCATGCCAGCAATCGCCGCCAAAGCCGCCCCTATGACAAAAGTAATAGAAATCGTCCGATCAACATTTACCCCTAAAAGCGCTGCCATTTTAGAATCTTGCTCTACTGCCCGCTGCGCGCGCCCCAAAGGCGTCTTATTCATAATATAAGAAAAGATTACCAACAAAGTGGCCGTTACCACCACCACAATCACCTGCTTATACAAAACCAAAACATCTGTTCCAGGGATAGTAAAATGCCCAGTTACCAAATTTGGAATAGGCTTATTGCGTGGACTTTGCTCTACTTGTACAAAATTACTAATTACAAAAGACATACCAATCGCTGTGATAAGGGGCGCCAAGCGAAAAGAACCACGTAAAGGACGATAAGCCACCCGCTCCACTACCCAGCTCCAAACGCTAGTAAAAATCATCGCCATAATCAACATCAGTAATAAAACAACAACTATAGGTAGGGCCATGGGCAATGCCATAAGCGTCATAAAAACAATCATCGCAATAAAAGCCCCGACCATAAAAATATCGCCGTGGGCAAAATTGATCATCCCTAAAATACCATATACCATTGTATAACCGATAGCGATCAACCCATAAATAGCTCCAAGCGCCAATCCATTAATCAACTGTTGTAAAAAATAATCCATTTTTTCCTCATCCATTATCAAAGGATAAACTATAAGCGATTGAGATAAAATAATATAACTTTTTAAGACATATTTTTAGACAACCCAATTTCAAAGAGCACTCCATCATCCCATATATCTCTCTCTGAAATAGAATAAACTCCTACTCCATGTAAATTCAAGCCTTTTCCTCAAAAAGAGCTTCCAATTGTCCTGTCATAGCTCCTGCTAATTCTTCAGCATCAACAATCGTTACTGCTCGTTTATAATAGCCGGTTACATCATGGCCAATCCCAATAGCGATCAGCTCAACCGACGAGCGTGTTTCGATTTCATGGATAACTTCACGCAAGTGGCGTTCTAAATAATCGCTAGGATTCATTGAAAGAGTCGAATCATCCACCGGCGCTCCGTCAGAAATCATCATCAAAATTCGCCTTTGCTCACGACGCGCTAAAAGCCTCTGATGAGCCCAGATCAAAGCCTCACCATCAATATTTTCTTTCAGCAACCCCTCGCGCATCATTAGCCCTAAATTCCGCCGCACACGGCGCCACGGCTGATCTGCGCTTTTATAAATAATATGCCGCAAATCATTAAGCCGACCAGGCTTTGCAGGACGGCCACGACTCAGCCACGCTTCACGCGCCTGCCCCCCCTTCCATGCTTTACTCGTAAAGCCCAAAATTTCTACCTTCACCCCACAACGCTCTAGGGTGCGTGCTAAAATATCCGCACAACTAGCTGCCACAGTAATTGGCCGCCCTCGCATAGAACCAGAATTATCAATCACTAACGAGACAATCGTATCGCGAAATTTTGTATCGCACTCCATTTTATAAGAAAGCGATTGCGTTGGATCAACAATTACCCGCGGCAAACGCGCCGGATCCAAATAGCCTTCTTCCAAATCAAAGCGCCAAGCACGGTTTTGCTTGGCCATAAGGAGCCGTTGCAAGCGGTTGGCGAGGCGCCCCACCATACCCTGTAAAGGTAACAATTGCTTATCCAAAAAATTGCGTAATGTCTCTAACTCTGATGAATCACACAAATCCGTAGCTTCTAAAACCTCATCAAATTCACGAGTAAAAACCTTATAATCCCCCAGACTTTCAAGCTCACTAAAAGCCCGTATAGGTTGGCATTCATCACGGCCTCCTCCTTGGCCATCTTTTAAAAAACCTGCAGATTTTTTACTTTTTAGGGTCGGCGCGCCTTCACCCTCTTCCTCAGCTTGCTGCATTTCTTCTCGTGCGACTTCTGCACTTTGCGCCGCTTGCGCGTCATCTTTTTCTTCCCCTACCTCCGCCTGAGGAGTGGCCTCCCCCTCATCAATCTGTGCGGAATCTTCTAAAGGCGTAGCTTGCGCTCCTTCCACATCTATCAGCACCAAAATCTCATGTACAAGCTGAGCAAAATCAGCTTGTTGGTAAAGACTTTTATACAAATCAGAAAAAACTGTACTTGCCTTTTCCTCAAGCAAAGTACGCCATAAATCTACAACCTCTCCCGCCTCTTGGGGCGGGGGTCGCCCCGTAACCTTTTCGCGAATAAAAAGCGCAACGGCCTCCTGCAAAGGGGCTTTCTCGCGCGTATTAACGAGCTCATAATGAGCGCGTCGGTATTTATCAGCCAGCATTTTATCAAGATTTTTAGCCATACCCGCCATAGCCAATGTGCCAATGGCTTCAACACGCGCCTGTTCAGCGGCGTCAAAAATCGCCCTCCCTTGGGGGGTAGATGGCGCTAATTTTGCATGTAGATTTTCATCATGCCAAGCGCGCCTTAACGCCATCGAATCCCCGAGGCCACGTACAATATCAATATCTTGACGGCTATAAGTAACTGGAAAATCTGGCAAATGAGCCGTCTCACCACTAAAGGATGGACGATCTGAACCAAAAAATACGTCTAGGTCGCGCGCTGCCGCCACCGCACGCATACAAATGCTCAACGCGCTTTTTAGCCTATCGCGCTCTTCACTTGTGTGCGGGCATTCATTATGATTATCGCCGGCCGTAGCCGTCATTCCTCCTCCTTCAAGCAAAGACTGTATTCACTGCTGATTCAGGTAGTTCTACAGCAAAAGCGCGCTGGTAAAACTCAGCGACACTAGCTCGCTCCAATTCATCACACTTATTCAAAAAAGTCAGGCGAAAGGCAAAAGCAACATCGTTAAAAATATGGCTATTTTCCGCCCAAATGATAACCGTCCGTGGGCTCATTACGGTGGAAAGATCTCCATTAACAAAAGCTTGGCGAGTCATATCTGCCACACGCACCATCCGTGAAACGATCTCGCGCCCTTCTTTATTTTGGAAATGCTTTGCCTTGGATAAAATGATCTCTACCTCCTTATCATGAGGTAGATAGTTAAGGGTTGTCACAAGCGACCAACGGTCCATTTGGGCTTGATTGATTTGCTGCGTGCCATGATAAAGCCCTGTCGTATCACCAAGCCCTACCGTATTGGCAGTCGCAAATAACCGAAAAGCAGGATGCGGCACCAAAACACGACTCTGATCAAGCAAAGTCAAACGACCCGAAGATTCCAAAACCCGCTGAATCACGAACATAACATCAGGGCGGCCAGCATCATATTCATCAAAAACCAAAGCTACATTATTTTGATAGGCCCAAGGCAACATACCATCTTTAAATTCAGTAACCTGCAAACCATCCTTAATAACAATTGCATCTTTCCCCACAAGATCAATTCGACTCACATGGCTATCAAGGTTAATCCGCACACAGGGCCAATTAAGCCGTGCTGCCACTTGCTCAATATGGGTTGATTTACCCGTACCATGATAGCCCGAAACCATCACCCGCCGATTATAGGCAAAACCCGCTAAAATCGCTAAAGTGGTCTGCAAATCAAAAATATAATCTGGGTCAATTTCTGGTACATATGGTCCGCCTTTACTAAAAGCTGGCACTTGCATATCACTCTTGATGCCAAATAGGGCTCGTGCACTCACCATCTTATCAGGCACCATTTCCATAGACGTCGCCTTTCTCTGGTTATATATCTTATAGAACTTAAAAGCCTGCTCGGCCAAGCCAAAATCCTATATAAACACCAATCAAAACCCAGTGCAAGTCTACAACAAACCAAATACACTTATTAGAAATATGAAAAACCTATGAACAGAACCCCGCGCCCTTCAAAAGATTATAAGCTTGAAGCACTTCACGGAATCGCTCTTCTGAAGATCGATCCCCCCCATTGGCATCAGGATGGTGACGTTTAACCAAGGCCTTATATTTAGCTTTAATCTCATCACTAGAAGCCCCAGCCTCCAGCCCTAAGCTTTGAAATGCTTTAATCTCTAATGCTTTTAGCCGCCGTGGTGCAGGCTGAGCAGGACGATCCGTGTCAAAGATATGGAAAGGATTGCGCATCCGCTTTTGATACGCAGCTGAACCAGAACGAATGGTTGAAAAACTAGGCGCTGCTTTTTGCGTGCCTGTAGGATTACTCCCCGCTTTCCAAGTAGGCTTATGGCCCGTCAAAGCATCCTTCTGAAATTTAGCAATTTCCTCATCCTTTAACCCAGAAAAATAATTGAAATTTTTATTATATTCACGCACATGATCAATACAAAAATACAAATATTTTCCCTCATGTCCGCGGCCCGCTGGAGCTCGATGCGCGCCCGGCTTCAGACAGCTTTGCCACTGGCACAATTGCTCTTGCTCAGGCTCTTTCTTTTTTTTATTCGCACTAATACGAATGGAGTCAAAAAGTTTTGATGTCGTTGCCATGGTCTCATTACGCAAAGTTTGATAATAAACTTGAATCTTAATAATTCCCCCATTACCTTATAACCTTGAAGATTCGGTAAGGAATTCCCTCATATGGGGGGGAAAGCATAAAATGTCTAGCACAATCCAAAACAGACTTGCAAAAAAACTCAAGGCCGCCTTTCATCCTACCTATCTTGAAATCATCAATGAAAGCCAGCTTCACCACGGTCACCAGCACGGCGCCTTTATAGTCGATGGCACGGGAGAAAGCCATCTACGCGTCAAGATCCACGCCCCCGCTTTCGCCTCTCTCTCACGCCTAGAGCGCCATCGCGCCATTCTCAATTTAGCGCAAGAAGAATTCGGCAAGGGACTTCACGCCTTAGCCATTGAAGCACAAGCGTAAAGACTGAAAAAACACCTTAAGCCCGCCATATCATAATTCAAAAAATACATAATATCTAAAATAGACCTATATAAAGCTTGTCTCTTAAGCAGATTGCATGCTTAATTATTATTGCAATATACTTATGATCAATCATACCAATAGAGACAAAAATGAATGAAAAGAAAACTATAAAAAAAGTCGTACTTGCTTATTCGGGTGGGCTTGATACGTCAATTATTTTAAAATGGCTACAAACCGAATTAAACGCCGAAGTGGTTACCTTTACTGCCGATCTTGGTCAAGGTGAAGAATTAGAGCTTGCACGCAAAAAGGCCGAACAACTAGGTATAAAAGAGATTTATATCGAAGACTTACGGGAAGAGTTTATCCGTGACTTCGTCTTCCCCATGTTCCGTGCGAACGCCGTCTATGAAGGTGCATATCTGCTAGGCACATCCATCGCGCGTCCACTCATTTCTAAACGCCTAGTAGAAATAGCCCGTCAAACAGGGGCCGACGCTATCTCCCATGGAGCTACCGGAAAGGGTAATGATCAAGTGCGGTTTGAACTCTCCGCCTATGCACTTAGCCCTGACATTAAAATTATCGCACCTTGGCGCGACTGGTCGTTCAAAAGCCGTAGCGACCTTTTAGATTTTGCGCGCCTACACCAAATTTCTGTTACCAAAGATAAACAAGGCGCGGCACCGTTCTCAGTTGATGCAAATTTATTGCACTCTTCATCAGAAGGAAAAATCCTCGAAGATCCCGCACAAAAAGCGCCAGAATACGTCCATATGCGCACCATCGCCCCTGAAGATGCACCTGATCACCCTACCTTTATCAGCATTGGTTTTAAAGGCGGTGACCCTATATCTATCAATGGCCAACCACTTTCCCCCGCCACACTGTTTACACAACTCAATAATTATGGGCGTGATAACGGCATTGGCCGGCTTGACCTCGTAGAAAACCGCTTTGTGGGCATGAAATCACGAGGTATCTATGAAACCCCTGGTGGCACCATTCTTTTAGCTGCTCACCGCGCCATTGAATCTATCACCCTAGATCGAGAGGCCGCCCACCTCAAGGATGAGCTCATGCCTCGGTATGCCTCACTTATCTATAACGGCTTTTGGTTCTCACCCGAACGCCAAATGTTACAAGCGGCTATTGACCTTTCGCAAACTCATGTGGAAGGGGTGGTGCATCTCAAACTCTATAAAGGCAATGTCATTATTGAGGGACGAGAAAGCTCCAAATCGCTTTACCATAATCAATTAGTGACCTTTGAAGATGACCACGGCGCTTACAATCAAAAAGATGCCGCTGGCTTCATTCGCCTGCACGCCCTACGCCTACGTACCTTAGCCGCGCGCGATCAAAATCAATAAGCAAAGGTGTATCCCCGCAACGTTGCGTTGCCTAAAACACTAATCTCCATGGCCACGCATCATCAGAGTTTCAAGATTTAGGCGTTCTGTCTTGCGAAGTCGTTCCGATTGTGATTTTAGCTGCCCGCAAGCAGCTAAAATATCACGTCCACGCGGCGTACGAATGGGCGAGGCATAGCCTGCTTGATTCAAAGCATCAGCAAAGCGCTCAATTTGTTGCCAGTCCGAACATTGATAATTGCTCCCAGGCCACGTATTAAAGGGGATCAAATTAATCTTTGCTGGTATACCACGCAAAAGCGTTATCAATCCTTTAGCATCATCTAAATGGTCATTTACACCTTTTAGCATCACATATTCAAAAGTGATCCGTTTGGCGTTTGAAAGGCCAGGGTAAGCACGACAAGCATCCATTAGAGTAGCAAGTGGATATTTTTTATTGATTGGCACCAATATATCGCGCAAATCATCGCGCACTGCGTGAAGCGAAATAGCTAACATCACCCCAATTTCTTCACCACAACGGGCGATCGCTGGCACCACGCCACTTGTCGAAAGCGTGATCCGACGTTTAGAAAGCGAAAGACCTTCTCCATCAGCGGCGATTAAAAGCGCCTTTTTAACCGCATCAAAATTGTATAGCGGTTCACCCATACCCATCATGACAATATTGGTGATTTTGCGCCCTTCAGTAGGCACAATCGCCCCATCAGGCGTGTCTTTATCGGGAAAGTCTCCAAGCCTATCCCGCGCTAACAAAAATTGGCCCAAAATTTCTTCTGTTCGTAAATTACGCACCAACTTTTGGGTTCCAGTATGACAAAAAGAACAGGTTAAACTACATCCCACTTGTGAGGAAACACATAATGTACCGCGCCCATCTTCAGGGATATACACGGTCTCCACCTCTACAGGGCGGCCAGCTCCATGAGACGGGAAACGTAATAGCCATTTACATGTTCCATCTTCAGAAAGAAGCTCTTCAACGATTTCTGGTCGGTGGAGCGTAAAGTGATCTTCTAAGCGAGCCCGCAAGTCTTTTGAAACGTTAAACATCGCTGTAAAATCAGAGACCCCACGCACATAGAGCCAATGCCATAGCTGTCGCACACGCATATTAACTTGACGAGCTGGCACCCCGAGCGCCGCCAAAGCTTCTGCTATTTCCTCACGCGTAAGTCCGATCAACGGCTTTTTATCCGCCTGCGATAAGGCTTTTGATACCTCTTGTGGCACTAAATCATAAGCAAATGTCATGAATCTCAATCATCCTTAGAAAAGGCGCTTCCTATCCACGCCCATATGCTCTGCAAGCACTCATATGGTTCAAACAAACTTTATTCTTAAGCAAGTATCCTTAAACTAGGCGATTACACAAAGCCATGGTGATATTACAAGATACAGCCAAAAGGGCTCCATAAGTCAGAACCTTATTTACAGTTATTAAGCGCATTAAGCGCCGCACTTACCCCTTTCAAAGAAAAAACATAGTGAGTTTGGGTGCCGCGTTTTGAAGTTGCTGACACATCCATGGTCGCCCCAGAACGCATCAAAGCCACCAATTGTTTCTCATCATTCACTGATGCCAGCCACGCAACAGAACCTCGGCTAAAGAAAGAGAAACGCTTCTCTCCGATACGCACCACCACAGGCGCTCCCTCTTTTAAATCATAGCCTGCTGCTAGCTGCGGCTCAAACCCTGCTTGAGTCCCAGACTTTTTACTCAACAAAAAGAAATTATCACCATGCCTCACATTGGCTGGGTCAGCAACCAACGGAACAGACAGCGCATAGCATAGAGATTTACCATCAGCCCGGTAAGAATACGTTCCCCAAGCCTGAAATTGTTGTAGCCGGCTAGGCGTCTGTGCTGCCGCCACTCTCAATAAGGGCGAAAAACATAAAGCAAATGCCATAACCCACGCTAGAATAAAAGTCTTATTGTACATCCTTTTAACTCACTCTCTCAAATTACCTACAAAGACTAAGCCAAGCCCTTTGACTTCAGCAGAAGCCTATCACCATATGGTTTTCAAAAACTTTATGCGGTTGGCATAAAAATGTTTAATCCCGTGTAAAACGTATATAAAGACGGTCGTAGATAAAATTAAACGCAAATGAATAAAATAAAAAGAAAATGACCAAGCCCGCTTCTAGCAAAAAAGCATCCGCAAAACTAATCCCTAGATAAAAGGCCACTAAAGGCACCGTAAACAAAACAAGCCCACCCTCGAAACAAACTGCATGAGCGACACGCGCTAAAATTGTGCGAGAAAAACCCAAAGCCTTTTGCAAAGTGTCAAAACAAAAATTAAAAAACCCATTCCATAAGGTTGCAATCAGCGAAAGGATAGCCGACAATATTCCCATATCAAGCCAATTTTTGTTAGTAAAAATAACAAAAAATAATGAAGTCAAAACTATAGCTGTAATCTCAAAAACCACTGCATGGAAAAGCCGCGCATAAAAGCCGCGCTTTAATAATTTTGCGTCTCTATGATCCATATTTTATTACACCCATACTGAAAAACAGAAAGCAAAGACACGCCTGCATCAAAAACCGTTTCATCCATAATCGCATGATCTCAAACGTGCCGCCTCGCCCGTAACCTTTCCTGCATATACTCGCTACGAGCTAAACTCCGCAAATGGCTCCGGTGCCGTGCCACTAAGGCCGGCGAATGGCGCCGAATTGCACGCCAAAAAATCCAAGGTAGGGCAAAAATATGAAAAAAAGCGAAAAAGATGATCAACCGTAATTGCGGTATCAAAAGGGGGCGCTGCGCTTTGCGAGCGATAAGAACACCCAGGGATGCCAAGCCTAAAACTCCTAAAACCCACGCCCCCAGCAATAAGCTAGCCATCAAAGCAATACCAGCCCCGCCCCACTCTTGAAAAAACAAAAGCTCAAAACTATGGATTAACCAATCGCTAAGCCCCAATAACCCTATCAATAGAGCCCCATAGATAAAAAAAACGAATAATAGAAAAAAGGCTAAAGCCTGAACAAAAGAGCTACTCAACAACGGCTTTTTTTGTGCGCTGGTCACTGGCATAGCCCTCAGAGGTACTTTCATCTCTTTCGCCTCCGCATTGTTTCCTTCAAGCGGCATGCGATGCGAGAGGCCGCGTGAGAAATTGGTACAGCGTAAACGGATCACGCGTATGGCGCAATTTATATACCAAATCCCCATCACGTAAAACCCGAGCGATTTGCGACAGGGCTTTTAAATGGTCAGCGCCAGCATTTTCTGGAGCCAATAATAAAAAGACCAGATCTACCGGCTCGTCATCTAGCGCTTCAAAGTCAACAGCGGTCTCAAGCCGCGCAAAAACCCCAATGATAGACGCCACCTGTGGTAATTTCCCATGGGGGATAGCAATTCCATTTCCTACGCCGGTTGAGCCTAATCTTTCACGTTGCAGAACTGTTTCAAAAAGAATACGCTCCTCTAGGCCTGTCAATTCAGCCGCTTTTTCCGACAAGATTTGTAAAACCTGTTTTTTCGAATTCGCCTTAAGCATCGGAATAATAGCTTGTGGCGCAATCAAATCACTCAGATCCATTTTATGCCTCTCTAATTCTACCATAGGGTAGAAGACAGAGCATCCTGCTCTGTATCCATTCTTTTTCATCCTGAAAATAGTAGATTGATTCAGTTAAAGCCTATATATCAGCCCTTCCTCTACGAGGTTGAATACAACTTTACGATTTCAAACCAGAAGGATCAATCCAACCAATATTACCATCGGCACGTCGATAGACAATGTTGAGCCGATCATTCGCAGCATTAGAAAAAACCAAAACAGGATTATCCATCAAGTCCAATTCTACTACTGCATTAGCTACACTTAAACGCCGCAAAGCCTGAGAAGTTTCAGCCACAATCGCTGGCGCATAATCGGTAGATGCCACCTCCTCCTCGGGTTCTGGCATAGGTTCCATAATATGATAAGCATATTCGGCCAAAGCTTTTTGCTCATTTTGGTTATAACTCCTTGATTTTAACCGCCGGTGGTAACGCCGTAGCCGCGTTTCAAGGCGAACAAGGGCCGCATCAAACGCCGCTTGGGGCTCTTGGGCTTGGCCCGTAGTCTGCAAAACGGCGCCTGTGCTTAAATGAATCACACACTCAGCTGCGTAATGCCCGTTTGATTTCACTACTGTTACATGACCCGAACTGCTGCCATCATAATATTTGGCTAAAGCATCACCAACACGCTCATCGATTCGTTGCCGAAATGCTTCTCCAATATCCATGTGTTTTCCAGAAATGCGCAAGCTCATTCTTAACCTCATTTGTAACTTTCAAGCCCTTACTTTATCGCCATCCTTCTTGATACGCAATAAAAAGCACACATAATCTTAACCTCTTCCCTCTATTTGTTTGATAAATTGCGTATTCTAAAGCGCATTCCACGCCATCCTTATCATCTTCTTCCAAAACGACCCCCCCCCTGCATCCGTTCCCAAGAGATCATATTTTTCCCGACAGCCATAATACGTTGCCGCCGATAGCAATATTTTAATGATAAAAATGCCATTAGGTCTTTGCAACGCTACGGAATAAAAATATATTAGATTTGAAAGAGATAGATTTACAAGAAACCTTGAAGTTGATATAAACAAAAGCTACTAGGGAGGCCCTTTTGATCAAATCAGAGCTTGTACAAATTATCGCACAACGCAACCCTCACCTTTTTCAACGAGATATTGAGAAAATTGTCAACACAATTTTCAACGAGATCAGTAGCGCTTTAGCTAAGGGTAACCGCGTTGAGTTACGAGGGTTTGGAACATTTTCCATAAAAAACCGCCCCGCCCGCGACGGCCGCAACCCTCGCACAGGCGAAATTGTTTCCGTCGAAGAAAAATGGGTACCTTTTTTCAAAACCGGTAAAGAGTTACGCGATCGTCTTAACCCCACCTAGGCGAAAGATAGACCTATGACAGTCAAACGCATCCTTGCCGCGATCATTCTTGTGCCCTTGGCGATCTTACTTATCGCCTTTATCATTGAAAATCGCGCTCCAGTCGCCCTTACCCTTAACCTTTTCGGTTTAGGGGGAAGCGACTTCAATTATGAGGCGCCGCTTTTTATCTGGCTATTTCTGTTTCTCATCCTTGGTCTTCTCATAGGTGGCGCTACTATTTGGCTCAGCCAACACAAATACCGTAAAGCGCTAAAGCATTGTCAAGCCGAGCTCCAAAGTATAAAGATGCAGGCTACCAAAAGGGAAAACCTTTCCTCCCCCTCAGCTACTATATAAATCGATGCCCAAGCACAAACCGCTCTCTCCTTCTTTATTGCCTCGCTCAGACTGCGTTCGCCAACCGCTCTCCGCTCCACCGCTTCTCAAACGGCGGGTAGGTGTTCTACCAGTTGAGCACGTGCCTCTCATCCTTGAAACAACTCCCAACAATGATTATGCCCTCGTTGACAGTGGCCATGGCCGCAAACTAGAGCGTTACGGTCCCTATCATATCATCCGCCCAGAAGGACAAGCGCTGTGGGCGCCTGCCGCGCCACCAAATTTTTGGCAAAAGGCCGATGCTATTTTTACCGGTAACATCGATGAAGAAGGCATGGGTCGCTGGCAATTCCCAAAACAAGCTTTGGGTGAAACGTGGCCCCTCACCTGGATGGGGCTGAATTTTTTCGGGCGATTTACTTCATTCCGCCACGTAGGCGTCTTTCCAGAGCAAGATGCCCATTGGCGCTTTCTTGAGCATCTACTCCAGCGCGCCCCAAAAAAGCTTAGGTCCCAAACACCTAAAAAGGTTTTAAATCTTTTTGGCTATACGGGACTTGCCTCACTTATTGCCGCGCGTAATGAAGCTCACGTCACACATGTTGATGCCTCCAAAAAAGCTATTTTATGGGCAAAGGAAAATCAACACCAAGCCGGCCTTACCGATAAGCCCATCCGCTGGATCTGCGACGATGCTATGAAATTTGTTGCCCGCGAAGCGCGCCGTCAAAGCCATTATGATCTTATACTTCTTGACCCCCCTGCTTACGGCCGTGGGCCCAATGGTGAAATTTGGCAAATTTTTGATCACCTCCCTCAACTTCTAGAATATTGCCGCACCCTTTTAACACAAAAACCTTTAGGCATCATCCTCACCGCTTATACAATCCGTTCTTCTTTTTATGGCATCCACACTCTATTGCGGGATACTATGGCCAACCATGGAGGCGTAGTAGAATCGGGCGAACTCATTTTACGAGAGGAAAGTGCAAACCGCGTCCTCTCTACCTCACTCTTTAGCCGCTGGATACATGAAAATGTCTGAAAAAATAGCCGGTAGCGTAAAAGAAATCAGCGCTACTTCCAACCCAATTATTAAAAATATCAAGGCATTAGCCCTAAAAAAACACCGCGATCAAGAAAAACTTTTTCTTGCCGAAGGTCTCAAATTAGTGCTCGATGCGTTCGAAGCAGGTTGGACGATCCACTATCTTTTATGTACCAAAACCGATCTCAATAACCCCCGAATCGAAAGAATAGCCGCCACAGCGCGCGCGTATGGGGCAATGATCATCCCCACAAATACTAAAGTTCTAAGCCACATCACGCGGCGCGATAACCCTCAAAACGTGATAGGGGTATTTAAACAAAAGTTCTACCCTCTACATACCTTGCAAGCAATCGATAAAACAGCGCTTTTCATTGGTCTAGATCGGGTGCGCGACCCCGGCAATCTTGGTACCATCATCCGCACCGCTGACGCCATAGGTGCAGCTGGTGTCCTATTAATTGATGAAACCACAGATCCGTTTTCGTTTGAAGCAGTACGTGCTACCATGGGCTCACTTTTTACGGTGCCTCTCTATCGAATAAAAAGTAGCGATTTTTCAAATTTTGCACAAAATTTTCAGCAAAAATTCTCTGGTCGCATCATCGGAACGCACCTCAAAGGAGCTATAGACTATCGCAGCGTTGAATATAAAAACAGCCCCCTTCTCTTACTTATGGGCAATGAACAAAAGGGCTTAAGCGAGCTCTTAGCTGCCCAATGTCAACACCTTGTTCGGATCCCACAGATCGGCCAAGCAGACTCCCTTAACCTCGCCGTAGCCACAGGAATCGTGCTCTATGAAATGCGCCGCCACCTCCTCACCCTATAGGTATAAAATATCCAAAAGCCGCCTTGCGCTTTCTTTCCTAATATTTCTCTTTTTAGTTAGCCTTGACCAAGTCGTGAAACATTGGATTTCCCACAACTTTATTTTAAATGAAGAACGGCCGCTTTTACCATTTTTATCACTTTATTACGTCCATAACTCTGGGGTAGCCTTTTCCTTATTTCATTACTTGCCTGGAACGGCCTTATTAACCATAAGCGCCCTTCTCAGCCTTACTATTTTATGGCTATATATTAAAATACCAAAAGATCATCTCTATCAACAATGGGGATTTCTAATTATTTTAAGCGGGGCGATAGGAAATCTCATTGATCGAGCTCGCTTTCACTATGTTATTGATTATATTTACTTTCATGTTCCCCCCTCTTTTTCTTTTGCTATTTTCAATCTTGCCGATGCTTTTATCAGCTTAGGTGCAGCTTTTATTATACTTGATGAAATTCGTCTTCTTTGGAAAAAAAAGAAGTAATTGCCATTTTATAAAACTTTGTATAAACTACATTTGTTATCGGAGGCTCTATGTCTATATCTTACCATCATCATTACCATTACAGTACCTAGTCTTTCAGGCAATGACAAGGCTGGAAGACGTTTGATCTTCCATTGATTAGAAAGCACCCGGAAGATCATCTTTCGGGTTTATTATTATCGCTTTCATAATCATTGGATACCTTATGTTAGAAACCAATCACCTCAAAATCGCCATCCAAAAATCTGGTCGCCTTAGCCAAGAAAGCCAAGACCTTCTACGTTATTGCGGTATTAAATTTCCCCTTGATTCCCATAAATTAATCCTTATCGCCCGTAATATGCCGATAGATGTTTTACGCCTACGCGATGAAGACATCCCCGAATTAATCATGGATGGGGTAATCGACTTAGGCGTTGTAGGGGAAAACATTATTCAAGAAGCGGTGCTTGCGCGCCAAGCGCGCGGTGAGATTGCTGCTTATCAGCATTTGCGCCGCCTTGATTTTGGCGATTGTCGCCTATCATTAGCCGTGCCAGAAGAACATAGCTTCACCAGCCTTTCAGACCTTGCGGGGAAACGCATCGCTACTTCTTATCCTTTCACACTCAAAAACTATTTATCTGAGAAAGGCATTAATTTTCATCCTTGTCTGTTAAATGGTGCAGTAGAAATCGCCCCACGCACGGGTCTTTCTGATGCTATTTTCGACCTTGTCTCAAGCGGTGCTACCCTTGAAGCACATGGCTTGCGAGAAGTTGAAATCATCGCCCGCTCAAAAGCTTGCCTCATCCAAAGAGAAGGGTTTATTGACCCCGAGAAACAGTCCCTAATTGATAAGTTATTGTTACGCATCGGGGGCACCATCCAAGCGCGGGAATCTAAATATATCATGCTCCACGCCCCTTGCGACTATCTCGACGAAATTATCGCTCTCCTACCCGGGGCAGAACAACCAAGCATCTTGCCACTTGTCAATGATGAAAGCCGCGTAGCCCTTCACATGGTTAGCAGTGAAAACCTCTTTTGGGAAACCATGGAGCAACTTAAAGTGCTAGGCGCTAGCTCCATCCTTGTTTTACCTATAGAAAAAATGCTTATCTAGGAACAGATCATGCTGACCTTCCCCCTTTATGAATGGCAAAAAGCCTCGCCCGCTCAACAAAAAACCCTTTTGCGCCGCCCAACCTGTAGCGGAAGCGAGCACTTAACCCAAAGCGTTAACACCATTTTAACTGATGTGAAAAACCGAGGTGATGAAGCACTTTTCTACTATAGCCAATGTTTTGACCATATTACCTTAGAGCATTTACGCCTCCCTTTTCCTATAGAGTTGCCTCAGACATCTTCACTCACATCTTCCTTCAAGGCTGCCCTCTCTGAGGCAGCTAAAAACATCCGATGCTTTCACCAAGCCCAAGCCCCCACCACCCTTACAATAGAGACGCAAACAGGGGTATTATGCGAACAAATCAGCCGCCCGCTTGAAACGATAGGACTTTATATACCAGGCGGCTCTGCGCCGCTTTTCTCAACTGTCCTCATGGTAGCAATTCCTGCCCAACTGGCTGGTTGTAGGCGACTTATCCTCTGCTCACCACCCCCTATTGATGCAAAAATTCTCTATGCCGCGCATATATGTGGCGTAGAAGAAATCTATCAGCTAGGGGGGGCACAGGCCATCGCCGCTATGGGTTTTGGTACGCAAAGCGTGCCCAAAGTTGATAAAATTTTTGGCCCTGGCAATGCTTATGTTACTGAAGCAAAAAGGCAAATTAGTCAAAGCCCTAACGGCACAACCATTGATATGCCAGCAGGCCCTTCTGAAGTATTAATCATCGCTGATGCCCAAGCCAATCCTGCCTTCATCGCCGCCGACCTTTTATCACAAGCCGAACATGGAGAAGACTCCCATTGTCTCCTAATCACTCCCAATAAAGCGCTAGCCCAAGCGGTCGAGGCAGCCATAAATCAACAATTGCCGCAGCTTAGTCGCGCAGAAATCGCCCGAAAAGCGCTTATCCAAAGCCGCTTCATCCTTTGTGCTGACCTTGCTCAAGCGGTAACAATTTCTAATTATTATGCGCCTGAACATCTGATCATTCACACAGAAACCCCGCGTGCTTTATTAAACAGCATCCAACACGCGGGCTCAATTTTCCTAGGCTCCTTTTCACCAGAAGTAGCGGGTGATTACGCATCTGGAACCAACCATGTTTTACCCACGGGTGGAGCTGCAAAAAATCACTCTTGCTTGGGTTTACAGGATTTTCAAAAGCGCCTTTACATCCAAGAACTTAGCCAAAAAGGCTTTAAAGCACTTGCCCCATCCTTGGAAATTCTAGCGGCCGCTGAAGGACTAGACGCTCATAAAGCAGCTGTCACATTACGCCTTCAGTCCTTAAATTAAAACAACACATGAAAGAATGCCCTATGAATATTGAGAACCTAGCCAGACAAGCAGTCCGCGATCTTGCCCCCTACGCCTCCGCTGGTCGACTAAAAGCCATAGGTGAAATATCGCTTAACGCTAATGAATGGCCAACTCCACCTTCCTTTCTTAAAGATGCCGCCTCTTTAAACCGTTACCCCCCCTTTCAAGACAGCTCCCTTCTCACAATTTATGGAACCTATGCTGGAGTGGAAAGCACGCAAATACTCACATGCCGCGGTGCAGATGAAGCAATTGACCTTCTCTTACGCTCCTTTTGCGAAGCAGGGCAAGATGCTATCATCACCTGCCCCCCGACCTATGGCATGTATGAGATCAGCGCTCAAATTTCAGGGGTTGAATGCCGCAAAATTCCAATGACTCCCAATTGGGACATTGATCTCAACGCCTTAGAAAAAAACTTGGCAAACGTCAAAATTGTTTTCCTCTGCAACCCCAACAACCCAACAGGTCAAGCCCTCGATCCAAAAGCTCTTGAAAGCATGCTGGAAATAACAAAAGACCGCGCTCTGCTTGTGATTGATGAAAGCTATGGCGAATTTTGCCCCGCTATCTCCTGCATTCCGCGCCTTCAAGCTAACCCCCATCTTGTAATTTTGCGTACATTATCAAAAGCCTTTGGCCTTGCAGGCATTCGTTGCGGTTTTGCCCTAGCCAACCCAAGCATCATTACGCTTCTTCGTAAAATTATCGCGCCCTATCCTGTCCCAACCCCTAGTCTCGCTATCGCGTACCGAGCCTTAACACCTGAAAACATCGCGCATATGCAAGAAAACGTCGCTTTATGCGCACGCGAACGAAACCGCTTAGCTGACGGCTTAATGAAATGCCCACAAATTGACACTGTCTACCCCAGTGTCACTAACTTTCTTTTATTTCGCGCCAAAGATAGCCACACCCTATGGAATGCTTTAGTAAACCGTGGCATTTTATTGCGTGATCAAAGTACAGGATATAGGCTCGAAAACTGTTTACGCGTGAGCATCGGCACGCCAGACGAAAACGCGCGTTTATTAGCGGTGTTAAAGGAGCTTGCAAATGCTTAATAAAACGCTTTATATTGACCCCGCTTGCTTAATCAAAACTAAGCAAAACGCTCTGATACCTTGGGCGCCCAAATTATTTCCAGCACTTTATCAATTGCAAAGATTAGGATACCGCTTCCAAGCTCTACCCACGAACATTACCCTACCAACCACCCTCTGGCAAGAACTAGCTGAGCAAGACATTCCCTTTATAAGGGCTGAAGGCTTCCCGCCCGCAGGGCTCATCATCCACCAAAAACATACCCCAATTCCGCCTACATCCAATACATTGCCTTATGATGAAAAAAAGGGTGGTTGGACGGCAATCGTTCAGCATTTACAAAATACCCAGCGCCATACCGAAATAGCGCGCCAAAGTCGAGAAACAAATGTAAGGGCTGAGATCTGGCTTGATCAGCCAGGTAAAATAAGCGTTGCGACAGGCATCGGCTTTTTTGACCACATGATTGAGCAAATCGCTACCCATAGCGGTATAAGCTTGCACCTCCATGCTTCGGGTGATCTTCATATTGATGATCACCATTTGGTGGAGGATTGCGGCCTTGTTCTGGGCACCGCCTTCCGACAGGCTTTGGGCGATAAATGCGGCATCGGACGTTTTGGTTTTATTCTTCCCATGGATGAATGCTTAGCTCGGTGTGTGCTTGATTTATCAGGACGCCCCTATTGCCGATATAAAGCGCGCTTTCAGCACCAATATATTGGCGAACTTAGCACACAAATGATTGGCCATTTCTTCTATTCCCTTAGCACCACACTTAAAGCGACCCTACACCTCAAAACCAAGGGTGAAAACGACCATCACAAAGCCGAAAGCTTATTCAAAGCCTTTGGCCGTGCTATGCGGCAAGCCATTCGTATTGAAGATACACAGCTCCCCTCCTCAAAAGGGATATTATAATGAAGATCACCATCATTGATACAGGTCTTGCTAATCTCTATTCTTTAAAGATAGCACTCAACCGCTTGGGCGTAGAGCCGACCATAAGTGCCGATGCGAAAGATATTCTCAACGCAGACCGTCTTTTTCTGCCGGGTGTAGGGGCAGCAGGCCCTGCTATGGCAACCCTTAAAAGCCGTGGTCTAGCAGAGCTCATCCCTCAATGCAAACAACCCCTACTGGGCATTTGTTTAGGTATGCAGCTTTTGGGGCAAAAAAGCAGTGAAAGTGGCGGTACCCCTCTCCTTAACATCATTGATGTTGCTTGCGAAAAACTTACAGCTCAACCTCCCCTAACTCTTCCACATATGGGTTGGAATCGCGTGAATCTCCACGCTGCCTCCCCCCTTTTCCGAGGCATCATCGCAGAAACGCATTTTTACTTTGTCCACAGCTTTCATTTTGCTCTCAACCCTTATATGATCGCCAGCACTAGTCACGGTGTCCCCTTCTGTGCGGCTATTGCACGCGATAATTTTTATGGGGTTCAATTCCATCCCGAACGCTCTGGTAAAGCGGGCGCTCAATTGCTCGAAAACTTTCTGGAGGCTTTATGATCATCCCAGCGCTTGACCTTTTCGATGGTACAATCATACGCTTAAAGCAAGGCGATTATCATAAGCAACAGCTCTATAAAGACACCCCGCTTGAAAAAATTAAAGCTTATGCCGCTGCTGGTGCGCCATTTATCCATCTCGTTGATTTAAGCGGTGCAAAATCCCCGCAAAACCGACAAATAAATTTACTCAGAAACCTTTTAGAGCACTCGCCCGTACCGCTACAAATCGGAGGCGGCATCCGGCATAAACACGAAATCAAAAACCTATTACAGGCTGGTGCCGCCCGCGTTGTAGTGGGATCTTTGGCGATTAGCGCAATGGAAGAGGTTAAACGATGGTGGAACGAATTTGGTCACGAACGTTTAGTTCTCGCTGTGGATATTCGGCAAACAGCAAAAGGCGAAAATAAAATTGCTATCCATGGCTGGCAAGACGCCACTCAAATTCATCTTGAAACCGTCATTGAAGCGTATCTCGCCCATGGACTGCATCATGTCTTGTGCACCGATATCAAGCGGGATGGTATGTTAAACGGACCCAATTTAGCGCTCTATCAGAAACTACACCGCTGCTACCCTTCATTAAAAATCCAAGCTTCGGGCGGTGTAGCAACCCTGTCTGATATCAGCCAGTTGCGCCGAAGCGGCGTAGATAGCGCGATTATAGGCCGCTCTTTACTAGATGGACACTATACTTATGAGGAGGCTATCCAATGTTGGCAAAACGGATAATTCCGTGCCTTGACGTTCATGATGGCGTTGTAGTGAAAGGCATACAATTTCGCAACCACCAAGTGGTAGGAGATATCGTTGAGCGCGCACAACACTACGCACGCGAAGGGGCCGATGAATTGGTCTTTTACGACATCAGCGCCGCAAGCGCAGGGCGGGTTGTCGATAAGGGCTGGGTTAAACGCGTAAGCGCTGTACTAGACATTCCCTTTTGCGTAGCAGGTGGTATTACGAGTGTAGAAGACGCAGCTGAAATTTTTTCCCATGGGGCCGACAAAATTTCCATTAATTCCCCGGCTCTAGCCAACCCCGATTTAATTAACCAATTAACAGCACGCTTTGGCAGCCAGTCGCTCGTCATCGGTATTGATAGTTGGTTTGAAAAGGATCAAAACCGCCTTTGTGTTTATCAATATACAGGCAATGAAGGCCAAAGTCGGGCTACTGATTGGACGGTTGAAGCATGGATAAACGAAGTCCAAACCCGCGGCGCTGGCGAAATAGTAGTAAATGTCATGAACGAAGATGGCATGCGCCAGGGCTATGACATAAATCAATTGGCGCGGTTGCGCTCCCTCTGCCATGTGCCGCTCATCGCCTCTGGTGGCGCCGGTGCGTACCACCATTTCCGCGATGTTTTTCTCGATGCACAAGTGGATGGCGCACTTGCCGCCTCGGTGTTTCACCATGAGCTCATCACAATCCCCTCCCTTAAAGCCTATCTTTCAAGCCAACAGATTGAGGTCAGACAATGACACAGCCCCCCCTGCCTGACCTTGATTGGTCTAAAGGCAATGGTCTTTTGCCCGCCATCGTTCAAAATGCTACAACAGGCCAAGTCTTAATGTTGGGCTATATGAATGCTGCCGCGCTTGAAAAAAGCTTAACAAGCGGTTATGTTACCTTTTATTCACGAAGCAAACAGCGTCTTTGGATCAAGGGCGAAACATCAAAAAACCGCTTGCGCCTTATACGCATCCTCCCTGATTGCGATGCTGATAGTTTGCTTATCCTCGCCCACCCTCAAGGCCCTACCTGTCATAAAGGCACGCAAAGCTGCTTTATAGGCCAACCTTATGATACGCTCTTTCTCCATAAGCTTGAGTCTCTCATCCAAGCGCGCCAAACAGAAAGCGAAACCGGAGATACGACGAATTCTTATACAAAGCAGTTATTCCTTGCAGGCCGCCAAAGGATTGCCCAAAAGCTTGGAGAAGAGGGAGTAGAAGTTGCTTTAGCAGCTGCAGTAGGCGACAAAGCTGCCCTCAAAGAAGAGTCAGCCGATCTTCTCTACCACCTATTGGTTTTGCTTGCAGACCAAGGTCTTAATCTCACAAACGTTATCCAAACCTTGGAGAGGCGCCACCATAACCAAATTTAAATATTCTTCTCAAAAAACTCTTTCATCCGCGCAAAAAAACCATGCGATTGTGGCGAGTTTTCATCATTAGAAATTTTTTGAAATTCTTGTAATAGTTCACGCTGTTTTTTGGTCAAATTCTGGGGCGTCTCAACCATCACTTGAATATAAAGATCTCCATATAGGGATTGATTCATTACCGGCATACCTTTACCACGCAGACGGAAGTATTGGCCATTTTCTGTCCCTTCTGTCACACTCACACGGCTTTTCCCCCCGCCTAAAGTCGACACCTCAAATTCTCCACCCAAAGCAGCCGTAATCATAGATAAAGGCACTTGACAGTGCAGATCTGCTCCATCTCGACGAAAAATTTCGTGCGGGGTAATAGATAAGAAAATATAAAGATCTCCTGACTCACCGCCTCGCAGGCCAGCCTCCCCTTCACCACGCAAACGAATCCGAGTGCCATCATCAATCCCCGCAGGAATATCTACCTTCAAACTACGTTCTTCCTCCACGCGTCCATGACCATGACATTTTTCACAAGGATCAGTAATAATCGCCCCGCGCCCCTGACAAGTAGGGCAAGTACGCTCCATAGTAAACAGGCTTTGGATCTTTACCCGCCCCGCCCCATGACAAGTTATACATGTTTTAGGTTTAGCACCTGCTTTTGCCCCAGTTCCGGAACAAACATCACAGGCTTTGCTCACGGGCAGACGGATATGGGCTTCTTTACCCTGATATGCCTCCTCAAGCGAGATCTCCATATTGTAACTCAAATCAGCGCCACGTTCGCGGCCATCTCGCCGGCGGCGCCCACCTCCCATCATCTCGCCAAAGAAATCTTCAAAAATATCGCTAAAACCGCCATGAGCGCGAAAGCCCCCACCAAATCCTCCATTTCCACGGCCACCGTTTTCAAAAGCTGCGTGGCCATAACGATCATACGCCGCACGCTTTTGCGGATCTTTTAAAACTTCATATGCCTCGCCAATTTCTTTAAACTTGTGCTCGGCTTCCTTATCATCGGGGTTACGGTCAGGATGATAACGCATAGCCAATTTACGAAAAGCCGATTTTAAAGTCTTTTCATCACAATCACGGCTGACACCAAGCATTTCATAATAATCAACCTTCATTCTCTTTATCCTATGCTTAAAGCGCGCGTAACCCGCACTCTTTTAAAAAATACCATGCCTGTATCTCCCCAATCATAAATACATGCCATGCCTATTGGCTAAGCATTTATGCCCGATTGGCCATAAGCAAATGGCGAAACGAAAGCGCGGCCCAAGGGGCCGCGCTTTACTAAAGCCAAAAAGCACTTATTTCTTTTTATCATCAATTTCTTCAAAATCGGCGTCTACCACATCTTCAGCTGGAGCTTGCGCCCGCATGTCAGCTTTAGCATCAGCTTCAGCTGCTGCTGCTTCCGCAGCTTGTGAGGCTTCATACATAGCTTGGCCTAACTTCATACTGACTTCAGCCAAACTTTGCGTCTTCGTGGTAATTTCTTGTGCATCCTCACCGCTCAGAGCTTGTTTTAAGTCAGCAAGAGCTGCCTCAATCGCAGCTTTATCCTCTGCCGAAACCTTATCTCCATATTCACCCAAGGACTTTTCAGTAGAATGAATCAGAGTCTCGGCTTGGTTTTTGGCTTCCACCCCTTCGCGACGCTTTTTATCTTCCGAAGCGTGGATCTCAGCATCTTTGACCATTTTTTCAATGTCCTCATCGCTCAAACCACCTGAGGCTTGAATACGAATTTGATGCTCTTTTCCCGTTCCCTTATCTTTTGCGGAAACATTAACAATCCCGTTCGCGTCAATATCAAAGGTCACCTCAATCTGTGGCATACCGCGCGGTGCAGGTGGAATTCCCACAAGATCAAATTGCCCCAATAACTTATTATCAACAGCCATTTCGCGCTCCCCTTGGAAAACACGAATGGTCACAGCGCTTTGATTATCATCGGCAGTAGAAAAGGTTTGCGATTTCTTGGTAGGAATAGTGGTATTACGTTCAATCAAGCGCGTAAAGACACCGCCCAAGGTCTCAATCCCCAAAGATAGCGGTGTGACATCCAGCAATAAGACATCCTTCACATCACCCTGCAAAACGCCAGCCTGAATAGCGGCTCCCATCGCCACCACTTCGTCAGGATTTACACCCTTATGGGGCTCTTTTCCAAAAAAGTTTTTCACCACTTCTTGGATTTTAGGCATGCGGGTCATCCCACCCACTAGAACCACTTCATCAATTTCACCAGCGTTAAGACCGGCATCTTTCAAAGCTGCTTTACAAGGCTCAATAGTACGTTGAACAAAATCCTCTACCAAATTTTCAAACTTGGCGCGGGTTAGCTTCATCGTCAAGTGTTTAGGACCCGATTGATCAGCCGTAATAAAAGGCAGATTAATCTCAGTCTGCTGTGAGGAAGAAAGCTCAATCTTTGCTTTTTCAGCTGCTTCTTTCAAGCGCTGTAAGGCCAATTTATCATTTTTCAGATCAATGCCCTGCTCCTTTTTAAACTCATCAGCAAAATAGCTCACAAGCCGCATGTCAAAATCTTCGCCCCCAAGGAATGTGTCCCCGTTGGTTGATTTAACTTCAAACACACCATCCCCGATTTCAAGAATAGAAATATCAAAGGTTCCACCGCCCAAGTCATAAACGGCGATTGTCTTTCCATCCTTCTTATCAAGGCCATAAGCCAAGGCAGCAGCGGTAGGCTCATTAATAATCCGTAAGACTTCTAATCCCGCAATCTTACCAGCATCTTTAGTGGCTTGGCGTTGAGCATCGTTGAAATAAGCAGGAACAGTAATCACCGCTTGCTCTACTTTTTCTCCCAAATAGGCTTCCGCGGTTTCTTTCATTTTTTGCAAAGTCATGGCTGAAATCTGCGAGGGCGAATAGCTTTGACCATCGACCCCCACCCAAGCATCGCCATTATCACCTTTAACAATTTTATAGGGAACAAGACCCTTGTCTTTTTCCACCATCGGGTCATCAAATCGGCGTCCAATCAAACGTTTAACCGCAAAAACCGTTCCCTCTGGATTGGTCACAGCTTGGCGTTTCGCAGGCTGCCCCACTAAACGTTCGCCCCCATCAGTAAAAGCAACAATAGAAGGGGTGGTGCGTGCCCCCTCAGAATTTTCAATGACTTTTGCATTTGTGCCGTCCATCACGGCAACACAAGAATTTGTTGTTCCTAAATCGATACCGATTACTTTTGCCATTATTTTCTCCATCGAGCAAGCTGTCCAGACCTTGTGCTAAGCATTCTTCCGACAGCTCCTGTTAAAACCTCCGTTACAGCCATATAAAAGCCACAACAAACGCCATAAAGCCTATATAAGAGCGGCTTTTTGACGGCGCAAGGGGGAAAGAAAAAATCCGCACACCTTAAAAGGCATTACTGCCAAAACTTTGCCTTTATTCTGCCTCATTAGCCAAATCGTAAAAGTTACAAATATGGGAAAAACCTTCATCAGCGCTTTCAACATAGGTCAAAAGATCCAAATCACCAGGAGAAATTGTGCCCATTTTTTCTAAATATTCCAAATTCAAAGCACTTTGCCAAAAATCTTTGCCAAACATTAAAATAGGTATTCGTTTCATGCGTCCCGTGTGTATTAAAGTTAATGCCTCAAACAGCTCATCTAAAGTCCCATAGCCACCTGGGAAAATAGCAAGAACTTTTGCCCGCATCAAAAAGTGCATTTTCCGCATACCAAAATAATGAAAATTAAAACAAAGCTCCGGCGTTACATAAAGATTAGGCGCTTGCTCATGAGGCAAAACAATGTTTAAACCGATAGTAGGCGCTCCTTCATCTTGAGCGCCGCGGTTGCCCGCCTCCATAACCCCAGGCCCCCCGCCTGTAACAATTACAAATTCACGATATTGACTTTTAGCTCCGTAACGCGCGCAAAGTTGCGCAAAACGACGTGCTTCTTGATAGTACAATGAAAGCGCTTCCAAATTTTTCTTTTGTTCAGCCGTCTTGGCCGCCCAAGCGGGTGACCCTGGCTCTGGAATCCGCGCTCCTCCAAACAACACAACCGTTGAGCGTATCCCATAAGCCTCAATGCCCATTTCTGCTTTCAAAAGTTCAAGCCCAATACGTACCGATCGCAAAGCGCGTTGCGATAAAAAATCATAGTCTTGATAAGCTAACCGATAAGCCGATGACCGCGTCTGCGGTGTATTAGGGATCTCTATAGATGGCTCGTCTAATGCATCCGGCCGACGAAGTGGCGTCCAATCATCCTTTTTGTCTATCGTCATTTCTTATTCCTTTATTGACCCAAATTTCCTCTTACCCTAAACTCCATCTCCATAGATCTAGGAGACTAAGATGAACGATACTTCACAACTCGCAACCCTTATCGAACATGCCTTCGATAACAGTGCCAGCCTTGGCCCCACAACGCAAGGCGAAATCCGCGATGCTATCACCCATGCCCTTCAATTGCTTGATCAAGGTACATTGCGGGTAGCGGAACGACACGCTGATGGACAATGGCATGTCAACCAATGGCTAAAAAAGGCGGTTCTTCTCTCTTTTCGCCTTAATCCCATGGATTTAATTGAAGGCGGTCCTGGTGGCGCCACCTGGTGGGATAAAGTTTCATCAAAATTTGCCCATTGGCAAAAGGATGATTTTACAAACGCGGGTTTGCGAGCCGTTCCTGGCGCTATTGTCCGCCATTCAGCTTATATAGCCCCCGATGTGGTATTGATGCCCTCCTTTGTCAATCTTGGTGCTTATATTGGCGAAGGAACCATGGTTGACACTTGGGTCACCGTTGGGTCTTGCGCACAAATTGGGAAACATGTGCATTTATCGGGCGGAGTAGGCATTGGGGGAGTGCTTGAACCTCTGCAAGCAGGGCCCACTATTATTGAAGATAATTGTTTTATCGGGGCTCGGTCAGAAATCGTTGAAGGATGTATCATCCGCGAAGGAGCTGTTCTTGGCATGGGCGTCTATATTGGCCAATCCACCAAAATTATTGATAGAGAAACGGGTAAAGTTTTTTATGGTGAAGTCCCGCCTTATTCAGTAGTTGTTCCTGGTAGCCTCCCTGCTGCCCCAACCCAAAATAAACAATTAAATCCAAGCCTTTATTGCGCAGTTATCGTCAAACGTGTTGATGAAAAAACTCGGGCAAAAACTGCTATTAACGACTTGCTACGCTCTTAACCTACATACAAGGCGCCTTTCGGGGCGTCTTACGCACATTGCCCGAAGATCCGCTTTAACTAAATCAATCATTCATTTTTAAAGCATGGATAAAAGCTTCTTGAGGGATCTCCACCTTACCAAATTGTCTCATTCGCTTTTTCCCCTCTTTCTGCTTTTCCAAAAGTTTGCGCTTACGGCTTACGTCCCCACCATAACATTTAGCCGTTACATCCTTGCGTAAAGCTCGAATTGTCTCGCGCGCGATAATCTTACCGCCAATCGCCGCTTGAATGGGAATCTGAAACATATGTTGGGGAATAAATTCTTTCAGCTTTTCGCACATAGCGCGGCCACGCTTTTCAGCTGCACCGCGGTGTACCAGAACGGATAAAGCATCAACCGGCTCGCTATTAACCAGAATACTCATCTTTACCAAATCGCCCTCGCGATAATCAGCAATCTGATAATCAAATGACGCATAGCCTTTTGAAATGGATTTTAAACGATCATAAAAATCAAATACCACTTCATTAAGAGGTAAGTCATAAGCCACCATAGCGCGGGTACCAACATAAGAAAGGTCAACCTGCACACCACGCCTCTCTTGGCATAATTTTAGTACCGCCCCTAAATACTCATCGGGCGTCATAATCGTAGCGCGAATCCATGGCTCCTCAATGGCAGAAATTTGCATAATATCAGGCATATCAGCGGGGTTATGCAACTCTTTTACCGTGCCATCCTGCATGACCATCCGATAGATAACTGAGGGCGCTGTTGCAATCAAATCCAATTGAAATTCACGCTCTAAACGCTCTTGAATAATCTCCAAATGTAAGAGACCTAAAAACCCACAACGAAAGCCAAAGCCCAAGGCGGCTGAACTTTCCATCTCAAAGGAAAAACTCGCGTCATTTAAACGCAATTTACCCATAGCCGTGCGTAAATCATCAAAATCAGCAGCGTCCACTGGAAAAAGTCCACAAAAAACAACTGGCTGAGCTGGTTTAAATCCTTCTAGCATACCAGCGGTAGGACGGCGATCTTCAGTAATCGTATCACCCACCCGCGTATCAGCCACCTCCTTGATTGAAGCAGTAATAAAACCAAGTTCACCAGGCCCTAAGCTTTCTACGGTTGTCATCTTCGGCGTAAACACCCCAACATGCTCGACGGGGTAACGTGCTCCTGTGCCCATCATCCGTATAGTTTGGCCCTTTTTTAACTCACCGTCTACCACACGCACTAGCACAATCACGCCCAGATAAACGTCATACCAACTATCTACCAACATCGCCTTCAATGGCGCCTCGCGCTTACCCGTAGTGGGCGCAGGCAACCGAGTGACAATCGCTTCCAAAACCTCAGCAATCCCCAAGCCAGTTTTAGCAGAAATGAGCACCGCATCCGAAGCATCAATACCGATCACATCTTCAATCTGCTCTTGAATGCGCACAGGTTCGGCGGCAGGAAGATCCACTTTGTTGAGAACCACGACTAACTCATGATTATTATCAATCGCTTGATACACATTAGCCAAAGTCTGGGCTTCTACCCCTTGGCTTGCATCCACCACTAAGAGCGAACCCTCACAAGCAGCGAGCGAGCGCGAAACCTCATAAGCAAAATCAACATGACCAGGCGTATCAATCAAATTAAGAATATAGGTTTCACCATCCTTAGCCCGATAAGCTAAGCGCACAGTTTGTGCTTTGATAGTAATACCACGCTCACGCTCAATATCCATAGAATCGAGAACTTGGTCTTTCATCTCACGACTATCGAGCCCCCCCGTCATCTGGATAAGGCGATCAGCCAATGTCGACTTCCCATGGTCAATATGGGCTATGATAGAAAAATTACGGATATATTTAGGATCAATCATCATCAGAACGGTTTAGAAGGAATAACATGTCAGGTAAAGATTTTTTTCAAACAGAGTTATCTAGAAAGGAGCCCATATCCCCTCATTCCACCTCCATAGCCTGCTTCCTTGTTGCCCATTGCGATGGACGCAATTCCGCTACCAAAATACCTAGCAAAATAAAAAAAGCTCCTAATAAGGCCAAAGGGCCAAGCCGTTCGCCTGCTACACGCCCTGCAACGCCAGCCCATACCGGCTCTCCAGCATAAATAATAGTAGCTCGAGTAGGAGAAACATATTGTTGTGCCCAATTTACAATCATTTGAATAAGAGCACTGATACAAGCCATAGAAAAAGCCGCCCATACCCACACCCAAGAAAATTCCGGCACCGCCTCACCCGAAAAAGGCATAGCAATCAACGAAAAAAGCCCTCCAAAAAATAACTGCATAATTGTCACCCGCCGGCTATCAACCTTGGCCGAAAATAAACTGATCAAAATGATCTCAAATGCAACCCCTACTGCCCCAATCAGGGTCCAAATTTCGCCTTCAGAAAAATAGATAGCTCCAAGCCCTTGGCCAGAGATAAATAATAGGCCGATAAAAGCCAAAAAAACACCGATCCAGCTAGTCACACTTGGGCGTTTTTTTAAAAAAAACCACTGCAAAATAGGTACGATGGGCACATAAAGCGCCGTAATAAATGCCGATTGACTGCTGGTAACACTTTGTAAGCCAGCGGTTTGAGCACCATAGCCTACAAAAATAGAAGCCCCAATCACCATTCCAGCCCAACATTCATAAAGGGTAAGCGCACACAAATGTCGCCAAAATATTAGCGCGCACAAAAACGCCGCCAAAAAAAATCGCAGGCCAACAAAAAAAAGCGGGCCGCTATAGAGCATCGCTTGATGAACAATGAGAAATGTGACACCCCATATAGCCGTGATAGCACACAATGCCCATTCATGCCGGCTTAAAGCCCAAGATTTATTAACTTCCTGCCCAGTTTTTATCTCATCGACCACAGCTTATTTCATCCTTTTATCATCACAAAACTACCAAAATCTAAATCTATGCCTCTTAAATTCCACCGCCCATAGCCTTGCACCATACCTGTTCTTAAGAGTGAATATTATTCAAGCCTTAAAAGTTTAAGTCAAGCCAGATGAGTCCGTGCCAAGCCGAGCGAATCTGTCTCCACGCCATAAGGCGTGGAAAAAATCGAGCGCAAAGCCTGTTCTAGCCAATAGCGCAAAGCATGATCATAGAGAAAACGACCCGCTAAATGCGTACGCCCTGGTTGTGCGCCCTTCCCCTGAAACTCGTGAGCTCCGCATACTACCAAGCGCTGCATCATAGACCGAGTTAATTCTGGATGAAATTGCACCCCCCAAGCATGGCCATTATAGCGAAAGGCCTGCACAGGGTAAGTTCGGCTCCGCGCCAAAATTTGAGCCTCCTTTGGCAGGTCATAAATACCTTCATTATGGAAATGATATACCATTTTAGGCCAAGGCAACAAACCTTCGCCTTCTTTCGTTACCTCCAAAGGATACCAACCGATCTCGACCTCGCCATCAGCTTGACGACCAACGCAGCCGCCTGAACACCGAGCCAAAAGCTGTGCCCCAAGGCAAATACCCATAAACGGCTTCTGTGCAGCCAAAACGCGTTCAATCCACACTAATTCAGCCCGAATATAAGACTCATGGTCATCATTAGCGCTCATCGGCCCGCCAAAGACCACCACCCCGCTATAAGGGCTAAGATCTTCAGGCAATCTCTGACCTAAAGGAGGGCGATAAATATCAAGCGCAAACCCAGCCCCTTGTAAAAGTTGCCCCACTCGTCCTGGGCTAGAGGTGGCTTGATGCAAAACCACGGCAATCTTTGCCCCAGTTCGTGAACGGGGTCCGCTATAATCATCCAACACTATTGTCTCTGACATATCTCTCTCACCACTCCATTGCAGAAAGATTTAAAACCAAACTCGTAAAAACGTTCCCAAATATTCTAAAGCCCTATCCAAAAAAATCAAAATCGCATAAATCCTTAATTATACAGATACTATCTTATATATAATAATCATTAATTTATAACTATCAATACTTATAAATAATTAAGTAATTATCTAAATATTGAAAAAAATATTCTATTCATCTTACAAAAGAGAGCATAATTTTTAAACTTTCGCCATATTTTAAAAATAATCTATCTTCCACATCAGCCGCTATCCTAAACAATCAATAAAACACATTGTCCTTATCTTTCTTATCAGAAGAAATAACACCTGGATCATCAACATTAAGCCGCGTGAGTAGAGAGGAGGACTCTTTGTACCCCTCTTCAGCCTCAATTTCATCAGGAGCGGCGGGCATCAATACAGTTTGATTTTGCCTCACCTCGCTTAATTCAGAAAGCATCGTAGCTGAAGCGATGGCCTCCCTAGAGGGCTCCATTGATGAACCAGCTGGTGTCACGAACACTGTCTTATCCTCGTCTGTCGGCATTTGACCAAACGCTTTTTCCACTTTCCTGCTCTCCGCAGGCGTTGGAAGCACATCGTTACCTTCTATCAAAGGCTCGTTATTCGCCAATAAATCGCCCTGTAGCGTAACAAGACCATCAATGGTCCCTGATGCTAAATAAGGCGAAGACGACCGCATCGCAGGCACCTGCCATACAAAACAATCGAAGCGACCGCTCAAAGGTGAAACAGGAGCCCATTCTTCAAATATCGCGCCATCAGCCATCCAAACAGGGCTCCATTCGGCTCGTAAAGCTAAAGAAAGCCATTCCCGTACGCGGCCTTGATCATTACTTTGCACATCTTCAATCGCAGCCAACAAACTATAAGCATCCTGGCGAGGGTATAGTTTTACCGCCTTTTCAGCTGATTCACGCGCTAACTTAAAAGCGCCCGCTGCTAAAGCAGCACGCGCGACTGTCATTAAACTATAATATTCATCCCCTTGAAAAGACGCCAATTTCTGAGCGCGACGTAGACAATGCGTCGCTGGTAATTCAGACCGCAAATAAAGCGCCGCCAAATCTGGATGCGGCGCACGCTTCCAAGCTGCCTCCAAGAGCCTATCAGCGCGCCGTTTTTCATGAAATCTATACAAAATACCTGCCGCAGTACAACAGGCGGGAACAAAATCAGGCGCCAATTTATGAGCAGCTAACGCAGCTTTGCGTGCAGCTGCCAAATGGGTAGATATCAAGCTCCTCGCTTGAGCCACAAGCAATACCGCCTTTTGCCGCCGATTCTCTGCGTGGCTTCGTTCAACGCGGGGTAAAGCTTTTTGGCGCCGTTCATAAAGCATCAGCGCCTGATCCCAAGATCCCTGCTCCGCGTAATGATCAAGCATTGCTTCATAAGCCCACACTAAATGCGGGGCAAGCACCTCAGCGCGCCGCGCATAATCCAACGCCTCGTCATGCTGGCCAGCTCTCTTTGCCGCCATAAACAAACCATAAAGCCCTAAAACTTCACTTCTGGGTGTCGCCAACATGTTTTGGTATAGGGCTGCAGCTCCCTCTTCATCATTGTCAAGAATCAAACTTTGAGCAGCCAAAAATTGCCCCAATGGCTCTTCTTCCATATTCAAATAATGAGGCAAGCGGCGTGCCAAGCGGCGTGCCATTTCCCGCTCACCCGAAAAAGAAGCTAAGAGCCCATCCACAAGCAGCCCGTAACCTTGCCTTAACTGCCTTTCCCGCCTTTTCTGGTACAATTTATAAGGCCACCGCCATACGCCGCCGATGAAAACCCACAAAATGGCCGATAATACTAAGAAACTAACTACTACTAGCAAAGATACACTAACGCGCATTTGACCAACATACACCACCAAAAGGCTATTATGGTTAGCGATAAAGGCAAAACACGCTCCTAAAAGCACCACAGCAATCAGGTAAAATAATACTCGAATCATTCTTTTACCTTCATAATTTGTCAATTAAACTTTGCTCAATAATATGGCTCACGATTTGCGAAGCCCAAGTTTTGGCATCACGACAAGCGATCAATTTTTTTACAAAATCATCAAAAGGTTTTCGCACATCTTCTGGCAAATTCTGCCATTCGCTCAAAGCGCGCCCGTAATCCCCATCGCCAATCGCGACTTCTATTCGTGCAACAATAGCATCTGGCTCTTGACCTGAAACCATGCCCATAGGACGCATAACAATGATATGACGGCCATAGGCTCTCAATTTATCCATAAAACTAGGATCTTTTGGTAGTTTCTGGCTATTTAGAACAATTTTATCAGCAATAGGAGAAAATTCTGCCAATAATTGCACCGTATTAGGAAGCCCCGACTCAGCATAAGCTTTCAAAGGAGCAACATCTTGCGGCGTCAGCGAAAGCGCTATGAAGCGCTCAAGGTCGCTTTGATAGGGAGTCCCAGACAAAATTGCCTCTCGCAAAACATCAGCGGCGTTTAATAAAGCTATGGTCTTCTTTGCTGTTGCCGCCTGATCATCAAAACGCCGTTGTAAATCCACCAATTGTTTTTGCTGCTGCGCAAATGTTTGCTCATAATGAGTTAATTGATTTTGCATCTCGTGCACACTTTGCACCGCCGCGGCTGCGTTTTTCTCCACCACAGTCACTTTTTGCATCCAAACATCTATCTCTGATTCAGAAAGACCCGCCGTCGCTTGTTTGTCTATCTTTAGAGCGCTGAAGTTTTTCTCTAACGTTGTCACTTGTTCTTTAAGCCCTGCTGCATCAGCTTTTATCGCCGTTACCGCATTTTGAACAAGATGCAAAGAATGGCCATTCGCGTCTATAGCCTTTTGCGCTGCTTCAAACTTACCCCCATAAACTATCCCCATTTTCATAGCGACATCTTGGTCTTGTCCCAGCTTATCAAGCCTTGTACTTATAGCTACAAGCTGGGCTTCATCGCCCTGAACAAACATTGACACTACGCCTGCCCTTTGCAATCCTATACCAAAAAGCAAAGCCATAACGCCCCCAATGAAACCAGCGCCTAAAAATGCAGCAAAACACCAGCCACGCCCATCCGAGCCAGCTTTACCACCTATCCCCTCCTCATCAGGGCGCCTACTAGCTTGAACTTCAGCTTGCCTATCGCCTTTCTTCAGTTTCTCTGTAACCTCGACTTCTTTTTCAACCATATCACGGCTTTGAGGCTGCACCTGCTCAACAGTGGGCGCATCAGGCAATGTTTTGTTCTTTTTTTCTAAAGGTTCAGACGCCTTCTCTGCGTCCTTTTTGGTTCCTTGTCCTGATAGCCGTGCTTTTGCAAATGGCTTTTCTGACATAGCGCCACTCCTCCTTCTAAGAATATAGGATAGTATAAAATAACCGCGCAAAATAAAAAGTTTAAATCATCCATCCCAACAAACGATCTCCCATTCACGGTAATAGACAAGCGGCAAAATATCATAAATTTCTCACACTGTGACACGATACCGGTTGCGCGTCAATTCATCTTCAAGCTAGGCACACACACACGCCCCCTTAGATATAAAACAAGTAAATTTTATAAGGAGATATTTCCATAAAATCCCGACCATGATAACATAGCGCCAAATATTAAGGATCATCTTAAAATGCACATTTTGGGAATAGAAACCAGTTGCGATGAAACCGCTGCAGCCATTATCTATCGACGCCCGTCAGGGCAAGTAGATATTTGTGCTAATGAAATATGGAGCCAAATTGACGACCATGCTCCTTATGGCGGCGTAGTGCCTGAAATCGCTGCCCGTGCCCATGTTAATATTTTAGACAAACTCATCAAAGCGGCTCTAAAAAAAGCGCAGCTTACCCTCAATGATATAGATGCTATAGCTGCTACTGCGGGTCCTGGCCTTGTGGGTGGACTGTTAGTAGGACTTATGAGCGCAAAAACCATCGCATTTGCCACCAAAAAACCCTTCATTGCTATTAATCACCTAGAAGGTCACGCTTTGGCCGTACAACTCGCCAATCCCTTACCTTACCCATACCTTCTTTTACTTATTTCTGGCGGCCATAGCCAATCAATCCTTGTCAAAGATTTTGGCCGCTATCAGAGACTAGGCACAACCATTGATGATGCTGTTGGTGAAGCCTTTGATAAAACAGCGAAATTATTGGGGCTTCCCTATCCTGGAGGGCCAGCCATTGAGGCTGCGGCTCGAAATGGCGACCCAAAGCGTCTTATTCTTCCTCATCCCCTCAAGGGCGAAAAACGCCATGATTTTTCCTTTTCAGGTCTAAAAACTGCTGTGCGCAAAGCTGCAACGTCCATGGCTCCCCTTAGCCGCCAAGATATTGCTGATATCAGCGCAAGTTTCCAAGCGAAAGTTGCCACCATTCTCGAAGAACGCGTAGAAGGAGCGCTTAGCCTTTTCCGCACCACATATCCACAAATCCTTAATCCCTCTTTCGTTGTAGCCGGCGGTGTAGCCGCCAACTATCTAATTCGCACACAGCTACAAAATTTATGCCAAAGACAAGGCTTTCGCTTTGTCGCCCCTCCCCCCAATCTATGCACTGATAATGCCGCAATGATTGCTTACGCTGGAGCTGAGCATTTCCTACGTGGCCAACAAAGCCCCCTTAATCAAGCGCCCCGCTCCCGCTGGCCGCTTGATGAACAAGCTATCCCCCTCATTGGCAGGGGAAGAAGAGGCGCCAAAGCATGATAACACACCTTACGCTTCATCCCGCACCATCTATACAAAGCACTACGCGGCCAATAAAGAGAAAAATAGCCATCTTAGGAGCTGGCGCTTGGGGAAGCGCACTCGCCCATATGAACAGCGAAAACGGTCATGAAACATGGCTTTACGGGCGTGACAGCGCTTTAATAAAAGCAATCAATACGGATAAACGCAATGAAAAATATTTAGGCTCTATCCCCCTTTCTCCCCGCATCACAGCCCACACCGATCCTTCCCTTGTCCTTAAAAACACAGATCTTATCCTTGTCACCATTCCTGCTCAGTCTTTACGGGACGCTTTAGAGATGTTAACGCCCCTCATTCCTGCAAGAGTTCCTCTTGTCTTGTGCGCTAAAGGCATAGAACGTACAAGCGGTGCTTTTATGAGTGAAGTTGTTGCAACCCTTTTGCCCGACCACGACTTTGCCATCCTCTCTGGCCCAAGCTTTGCTGAAGATGTAGCGCGCTCCAACCCCGCCGCCGTCACCATCGCCGCACCGGATCTTAATAAAGCCAAAAGCTTGGCATATATCCTCTCTAGCGCCCATTTTCGCTGTTACTCAAGTGATGATGTTATCGGTGTTGAAATTGGTGGTTCCTTAAAAAATGTCCTCGCCTTAGCGGCAGGCGTCGCGGCCGGCAGAGGGCTCGGCGCCAGCGCCAATGCGGCTCTCATCACTCGCGGCTTTGCTGAAATTCGCCGTATTAGTGCGTCCTTTGGAGCCAAACCACACACTATGGCAGGACTGTCCGTGCTAGGAGATCTTATCCTTACCTGTTCCTCACCACAATCGCGCAACTTTTCTTACGGCATGGCACTTGCTAAAGGGGAACACACCGCCTCCTTAAAATTGGCTGAAGGGGTCGCGACAGCACCTATCGCCGCAAAATTATGTGCAGATAAAAACATAAACGCCCCCATCATTCACACCATAGCCATGCTGATTTCTGGCGCCTATAGTGTCGAAGATGCCATCAATGCTTTGATTAACCGCCCGCTAAAAGAAGAAGATTAGCTATGTTTTGCAACATTATGTCAACAACTATTGCAATGGCTCATTCACCCTGCAAAATACCAACCTATGTTAATAGCGAGTGCCTATGACTTATTGGCTTTTTAAATCAGAACCGTCCAAATGGTCATGGGCTATGCAAAAGGCCAAAGGCGCCGAAGGGGAAGAATGGAGCGGCGTGCGTAATTATCAGGCTCGCAATTTCATGCGCGCTATGGCTCTCCATGATAAAGGCTTTTTCTACCACTCCAATCAAGGCTTAGAGATCGTTGGTATTGTCGAGATTTGTGCTACAAGCCATCCTGACTCCACAAGTTGTGACGCCCGCTGGGACTGTGTTAACATTCGCGCTCTATGCGATATGCCTCTGCCTGTCAGTCTTAAAGCTATCAAAACCAATCCTTTACTGACCGATATGGCGCTTGTCAAAGCCCAAAGGCTTTCAGTTCAACCTGTACGCCCTGCAGAATGGGCAGAAATCTGCCGGATGGGTGGCCTCTCTTCACTCCTTTGAAAAGCTCATCGATTACATAAAGCATAACAGCAAAATAAAGAGCTCAATACCAAAATGCTACACACTCCTTGCCCTAATTGTCTACATACGATAATGCTAGAAAAGTATTTGGTTTTTGTAGCAAAGATTGCTTGAATTTTACTTGCATACGGGCTCTTTTTCTATAAAACTATTAAGACAATGGTAGAAAAATGTAATGATGAATATAGGAAAAAAATGACCAATCGCACAATCTTAATCATTGATGATGACGATCTACGCGCTATTTTGGTAGAGCAATTAAGCGAAGAATTCCATATATTAGAAGCTAGTACCGCCATTGAAGGAATAAATATTGCCAATCGCGGCAATATTGACCTTGTGATCATGGATGTTGGCCTCCCTGATCTTGATGGCCGAGATGCCGTCAGGAAACTACGCGAAAGCGGCTTCCGTGTTCCCGTTATTATGCTAACCGGTCATGATACTGATGCAGATACAGTTTTAGGCCTTGAAGCAGGAGCAAATGATTACATAACCAAACCATTTCGACTTTCTGTCCTGCTTGCACGCATAAGAGCCCAATTACGCCAGCACGAACAAAGCGAAGACGCAACCTTTAAAATCGGCCCCTATATATTTAAGCCTGGGCAAAAAGCCTTACTTGATGATAAAGGAGGCAAGGTACGCCTCACAGAAAAAGAAGCTGCAATCATCAAATATCTTTATCGCGCCGGGGGTAAAATCGTCAGCCGTGAAACCCTACTAGAAAAAGTTTGGGGTTATAATTCCGGTGTCACCACACATACATTAGAAACCCATGTCTATCGATTGCGCCAGAAAATTGAAAAAAATCCCTCACAAGCTCGGATTTTAATCACCAATAACGGTGGCTATCACTTAATAAGTTGATCTTTTTTAAAGGAATCAGAAGCAACGCACTGCGTAGGAGATAAAGGGCGCCAAACCGGCATAAAAAAGCGTCGGGATTGGCGAGTGATTGCGGCGCCTTGATAAAAATCCTTACGAATTACAACCAAAAGCGCCGCTCCAAAAAAACGAAAATAATTGCGAGCCGTTGGCTCATAAATCCGAGAAAATAGCCGTAAAAAGTGCTTTTGCGAGGGCAGGAAATGGACAACCTCTTCCATCGAATCAATTTGAAAATTCCCTTTTCGTACTAAAGCCCGCAATTGTCGCTTACTATAAGGTTGCCCTGCTCCGAAAGGAGTATTATCATACAACGTCCAAAAACTACGCCGATTAGGGATAACAAGCAAAATCTTCCCATTAGGCGTTAATACCCGCCATAGTTCATGTAAAGTTTCTTCAATATTATCGGCGTATTCTAAGGCATGGGCAAGCAGTATATAATCCACTGAAGCATCGGGCAAAGGAAGGTCTTCCTCGAAAACCAAAGCACTTGCCACGCGGTTCGCTTGGGGCCATATTTCTGCTCCGTGCCGCGCTAGCATAAAGGCAAAGCAACGCTCCGCCGCTAGAGCGGGATAAGATAAATAAGGCATAGTATAACCTAGCCCTAAAACCCGCATACCACCCAGTGGGGGCCATTTTTTCTCAAGCTTTTGGCCAATTGTATTTCTTACACATTGGCCCAAAGGAGAAGTATAAAAACTCTTTAGCCTCAAAATATCCATTACCATCCTCATATAATTTAAAACATATTTTAAATAAATTTAAAATTATAGAAAAACAATCTATTTGCACTTTAAATATAGAATATTATTCCTAGGACTTTAAATCCTAAAGCGTTATTTTACTTTTATAAGGAGAGAATAATGCCCGAAATTTATAAACGTAACCAAGTCTATCCTTCCATACTTGAAACAATTGGCTCAACTCCTCTAGTGGAAGCTCGTCGCTTTGCCCAAAAAAAGGGGATTAAAGCGCGGCTCTTACTAAAATTAGAGTTTTTTAACCCCTTTGCAAGTGTCAAAGACCGTATCGGCCTTGCTATGGTTGAAAGATTAGAAAAAATCAACAAAGCCACCCCTGGTTATACTACCCTTATTGAGGCCACCTCTGGCAATACAGGAATCGCTTTGGCTTTTGTTGCTGCTGCTAAAGGCTATCGTCTTATCCTTACTATGCCTGAAACCATGTCACTTGAACGCCGACGCCTACTAAAATTCTTAGGTGCAGAACTCATTCTCACCGATGGTGCAAAGGGTATGAAAGGTGCAATCGCTCAAGCAGAAGAACTCGCCAAAACTGTAAAAAATGCCCTTCTTGTTAAGCAGTTCGAAAACCCTGCCAACCCGCAAATCCACGCCGATACCACTGCTGAAGAAATCTGGAATGACACAAAAGGAGCGGTTGACCTTTTCATCGCTGGCGTAGGTACGGGCGGCACCATCAGTGGAGTAGGACAGGTTCTTAAATCACGTAAAGAAACAATAAAAATCACCGCTGTAGAGCCCGAAGGCTCACCAGTTTTATCAGGTGGCACCGCAGGACCCCATAAAATTCAAGGCATCGGCCCAGGCTTTATCCCCAAAATCCTTAATACAAATATTTACGATGAAGTCATATCCGTAGCTGATAGCGATGCCATAGAACAAGCACAAACCCTAGCGCGCCTTGAAGGTATTGCCGTTGGTCTTTCTTCTGGCGCAGCGCTGCAGGCCGCTACTATAGTAGGACAACGCCAAGAAAATGCAAACAAAACCCTAGTAACTATTATCCCTTCTTTTGCTGAACGCTATCTATCTACTGCACTTTTTGCTAATATTGAGGCTTAGGCAACGCCTTATGAATAAACCCTATCTTTAAGCTGCGCCCCCCTTAGAGGCGCAGCTTTCTCAAGCCCTATCGCAAAAACTCTTCAGTCAATCGTGCCCAATAACAGCCCCCGATCGGAATCAAATCATCGTTAAAATCATAATGAGGACTGTGGATGGTAGCACAAGGCCCGTTTCCAATTAGCAAATAGCAACCTGGGCACTCTTCCAACATATAGGAAAAATCTTCACTCCCCAAAACAAGCCCAATATTTCGATCGACATTTTCAGTCCCAAGAGCTCTTTCCGCTACTTCCAAAGCAAAATCAGTTTGCGCAGGATGATTAACAAGAGCGGGATAACCCACAGTATAGGCGAATTCAACCTCCGCGCCAAAGCTTTGGGCTTGGTGAGTAACAACCTCTTCTATCCTCTTACGCAACAGCGCACGCACTTCCTGTGTGTATGAGCGCACAGTTACCAAAAGCTCGGCTTTGGCAGGAATCACATTCGGGGCAAAGCCTGATTGGAAACTTCCCACAGTAATTACCGCCGAGTCTAGCGGAGAAACATTGCGCGAAACAACGGTTTGCAAAGCTTGAACGATCGAAGCTCCTACAATGATCGGATCTACGGTTGCGTCAGGGCTCGCTCCATGACCCCCTTTACCCCGGATAGTCAACTTAAACCCACCATCTGCCGCGAAAAACGGCCCACTGCGAGCAGCCAAAGCCCCAAGCTTGCCATTAGGCCAATTGTGCATTCCGAAAACCGCATCAACCGGGAATTTTTTAAAAAGCCCGTCATCAATCATGGCTTTTGCACCCGCTCCCCCTTCTTCAGCAGGTTGGAAAATAAGATTCAAGGTGCCATTAAAGTTTTTCGTTTCACTTAAATAACGCGCTGCTGCCAATAGCATCGTGGTATGGCCGTCATGACCACAAGCATGCATCCTTCCGCTATATTGACTTTGATAAGGAAGATTAGTCATTTCTTGAAGGGGTAAAGCATCAAAATCCGCACGGATACCGATTGATTTTGTTCCGTCCCCCACTTTCAGGCGTCCAACTACCCCAGTTTTCCCAATGCCAGTTGCAACCTCGTAGCCCCATTGCTTTAAAAGATCAGCAACTAAAGCGGCAGTGCGATGTTCTTCATAAGAAAGTTCTGGATGGGCGTGAATATCATGGCGAATGTCTACCATTTCTGGCAAAAACCGGCCGATATAATCAAAAATTCTTTGTGTTTCAGGAGAATAAGATGTCATAATACCGAACCTTTATATTGAGAAGATGGGAAAAAAAGTACAGCAAACCAACCACAAACAAGAGAAAGGCCGACATACCAAAAGGGTGCCATAATGTTGTTATGGGATAGTTTCAAAAATAAAGTTACAGTAGCTTGTGCGATGCTACCAAAAATTGTTACCCCAAAGGCATAAATCACCGCTGCAGCAGTAGCACGAATATTTTGGGCAAATGCTCGGGCAATGAATAAAGTAGATATTGAAATAATAAGGCCAATACAAGCCGTATCGACAGCATATAAAAGAAAGAAAAATAATGTATTATTTAGAAAATAAAAAGTAAAATAAGATGAAATGAAAGAAATACCTATGATTATCAATAGAGTTTTCTTGGTATTTTCTATGTTATCATAAACGAATCCAGATATAAAGGCAAAAATTCCCATAATAACGCTACCATAAGTAGAAACTAAAAAAGCATTGGTTGGTGATATATGGGTTGTAATCTGCAGATAATTGGGCATATAAAAAATCAAAATATACATCGTAGCCGTGCCAGGGAAAATTATCAAAATCCCTTTTAAAATATCTCTCCAATGGAGAATCACCAATTCTTTAAAAGGATATCGCAATTTGGGGATATGGGGGTGATCATCACCATAAGTTTCTTCCAAATGGCGCCGGCAATAAAGCCCTACTGGAATGATTAAAAGCGAAAGGATAAATGGTACGCGCCATCCCCAGCTCTGCATTTGAGTAGACGTAAGCGTATGATCAAGTCCTGCTGCAAGAAAAGAGCCGCAAATTGAAGCAGAGGCTTAGCCGACATAAAGCCAGCTTACATAAAATCCTTGGTTTTTTGGCGTAGCTGACTCCATCAAAAGCGCAGTTGCCGCGCCAATTTCGCCGCCAGCAGAAAAACCTTGCACCAATCGTCCTAGTACAATAAGCATAGGAGCAGCGATACCCAAAATATGATAGGGTGGAGTAAAAGCAATGAGCATGCTGCCAAAGGCCATTAAAACAATGGTTAAAAGCATAGCTGCCTTACGCCCGCTGCGATCTGCATAAGAACCAATAATTATGCTACCCAGAGGCCGCATAATAAAACCGACACCAAATACCGAGACAGAAATAAGCAATGAAACAATCGAATCATCAACATTAAAAAAAACTATACCAATAGTAGCGGCAAAAAAACTATATACCGTGAAATCAAAAACTTCAAGAAAATTTCCTGCGCCTGCAGCAAAAATTAGTCGTCGTCTCTCTCTTTTATCTATGAAAGTAGTTTTTTCTTCAGCTTCCTTATAGTTTTTTAATGGATTTTTCATAATTTTCCTTATCATTTATTTCATGATTTTCATTATCACTCAATAGAGATAAACGCACTATTCTTCCATGATTATTTTTTGCAACAATGACATTGTAATACTATAATACATACTTAAGCTATCACCTTTAAGAGAAGGAATCAATATAAATAAATTTTTCTATTCTTAAATATCAAATTATTGTGATCTACTTAAGGTGATTGTAAATGCACTCAATATTGGTTTTTGTTTTAGCAATCTGCGGATTTTTCTTAACCCTAGCTATCCCCTCCTCCGCACCTCTTAATTTTGGTATCTTGCTAATAGTCATGGCTTTTTACTGGCTGCATGTCCCTTCTGACAATAGAGCTATCCCCACCCACCGCCCATCTGCCAAGCTCCCAATCCCTTTTAGTGATGAGCAACTTGCCGATTACCTGCCTAATGCTTTGTTTTTACTTAATGAGTGTAATCACATCAGCTTTCTAAATAAAGCGGCCAGAGAATATTTTCCGACCATCAGCCCCACCCAGAATTTTACCAGCCATTTTCGTGCCCCAGAGCTGATAAAGGCAATCCAAAAATGTCGACAAGACGGAAAAAACGTATCCGTTAATTATCAAGAAAAAAGACAAGCTGAACGATTTTTTATCGCCTATCTCGCTCTTTTCCCAAACCAAAACGTCTTATGTCTTTTGCAAGATCATACCCATACCTATCATGTAGAAAAAATGCGCTCTGACTTCGTCGCCAACGCTAGTCACGAATTACGCACCCCCCTCGCCTCCCTTAGCGGTTTTATAGAAACGTTGCGTGGCACAGCCAAACACGATGAAGAGACACGCGAAAAATTCCTCTCTATCATGCAAGATCAAGCGTTACGGATGGGCAAACTTATTGATGACCTTCTTTCTCTTTCAAGATTAGAAATGCGCCATAGTCTCCTTAATCCAGTGGCTCTCAACGTCCACGATATTCTACAGCAAGTATGCGATAGCCTCACCCCTCTTGCCACAAGCCTTTCGGTCGAGATCACTTTGACAGAATCGCCTACCCCGCTTCCTCCTCTCTTGGCAGTAAGTGATGACCTGATCCAACTATTCCAAAATCTAATCGAAAACGCCTGTAAATATGGAAGAAGTGGCGGTAAAGTCAGTATTAAAAGCCAATCAGATGCCTACGGTATCACCGTCACAATCCAAGATTACGGAATCGGAATAGCCCGCGAACACATACCCCGCTTAACCGAACGTTTCTACCGTGTTGATACAAGCCAAAAACACCACAAAGGTACAGGCCTTGGACTTTCGATTGTAAAACATATCTTGAACCTTTATAATGGAAAGCTCACCATTTATTCACGCCTAAACGAAGGAAGCCAGTTCAATGTTTTTTTACCGTATCATTGATTGACGCTCCGTAGCAAATCGCTTAACTAGATGAGGTTTACCGTAAATTTAAGGATATAAAGCATGCGGGGTTATTTTGCACTCACACCGGAACATATGGCTTTAGGCAATGAATCAAAGGCTTGGCCCTTTCAGGAAGCGCGCAAAATCATCAAGCGTTACGAAAAGACAGGATTCCCAGAAACCATAACTTTTGAAACTGGCTATGGCCCCTCCGGTCTACCCCACCTTGGTACCTTTGGAGAAGTTGCCCGCACCACTATGGTACGTTATGCCTTCCATGTCCTCACCAATAATGCCGTAAAAACCCAATTGCTTTGCTTTTCTGATGATATGGATGGCCTACGAAAAGTCCCCGATAATATCCCTAATCGGGAAATGATGGCTCGCTATTTAGGTAAGCCCCTCACCCAAGTGCCCGACCCCATATCTAATGAACACCCCTCTTTCGGAGCAGGGAATAACGCCCGTTTACAAGCCTTTCTTGACCGATTTGGCTTTGAATATAGCTTTGCAAGCGCAAGTGCCTATTATAAAGCAGGACGCTTTGATAATGCTTTATTAAAAATTCTCTCAGCCTATGACAAAGTCATGGACATCATTCTCCCCACTCTAGGAGAAGAACGCCGTGCAACCTATTCACCTTTTTTGCCTATCTCCCCTATATCAGGCAAAGTTTTGCAAGTTCCTATGGTAGAGCGCAATGTCGAAGCGGGAACCATCAGCTATATTGAACCAGAAACCGGCGATTTGATTGAAACAAGCGTCACAAGTGGGCATGTCAAATGCCAATGGAAAGTTGATTGGGCCATGCGCTGGATGGCTCTTAATATTGATTACGAAATGGCTGGAAAGGATTTGATAGATTCTGTCACCCTCTCCTCAAAAATTTGCCGTGCTTTAGGATATTTGCCCCCTGAAGGTTTCAATTACGAGCTATTCTTGGATGAAAAGGGGCAAAAAATCTCCAAATCCAAAGGTAATGGCCTCGCTATTGACGAGTGGCTAACCTATGCGCCTACGGAAAGCTTAAGCTTTTATATGTATCAAAAACCTAAAACCGCAAAGCGACTTTATTTTGATTGCATCCCCAAAGCCGTTGACGATTACTATACCCATCTTGCCGCCTATCCTCGACAAGAGCTGAAAGATCAATTACAAAATCCTATTTGGCACATTCATAGCGGAAAACCGCCTGCTCATGACATGCCTATTCCTTTTTCTATGCTTCTAAATTTAGTTAGCGCCTCTAACGCCGAAAACCAAGAGGTTCTATGGGGTTTCATTTCGCGCTATAATTCAGATCTTCAAGCGGAGAAATATCCTGAACTGGCGCGTTTAGTAGAATTTTCCATTCGCTATTACCAAGATTTCGTACGCCCTCATAAAAAATTCCGCACTCCCACCGCGGAAGAGAAAGATGTTCTGAACGCACTGAATCAGGCACTAAAAGCGCTCCCCCCTCAAAGCGACACCTCCACAATCCAAAATACCCTTCTTGAGGTAGGCCGTACCACACCCCTTTATCAAGATTTCAACAAAAAGGCTCCCGATGGAGGACCAAGCGTTTCTTTGGGCTTTTTCAAGATGCTTTATCAAGTCCTCATCGGCCAAGAGCAGGGTCCACGCTTTGGCTCTTTTATAGCACTTTATGGAATCGAGGAGACACGCTCCCTTATTTCTAAGGCCTTATCGAACCAAATGAGCCAAGGAAAATAAATGTCTTTACAAAATGAAGTCCAGCGGCGACGAAGTTTTGCTATCATCGCTCATCCTGATGCTGGAAAAACCACCCTCACCGAAAAACTCTTGCTATTTGGTGGTGCTATCCAATTGGCTGGAGAAGTTAAAGCTAAAAAAAATCGCGTGCAATCACGTTCCGATTGGATGAATATTGAGCGTGATCGCGGCATCTCCGTCGTCACCTCCGTGATGACATTTGAATATGAAGATCATATTTTAAATCTTCTGGATACCCCGGGGCACGAAGATTTCGCTGATGATACCTATCGCACCCTCACCGCGGTTGATAGCGCCATTATGGTTTTAGACGCCGCACGTGGGATTGAACCAAGAACTCTAAAACTGTTTGAAGTATGTCGGATGCGTGACATACCTATTATCACCTTCATCAATAAAATGGATCGCGAGGCGCGCGATCCTTTAGACCTTCTTGATGAAATTGAACAAAAATTGGCTCTCACAACAGCACCAATCAATTGGCCAATCGGAGCTGGTAAAAATTTTTCTGGCACCTTTTCACTCCACAAAAACACCTTGCGACAAAAAGATGATAGCCCCAACCCAATAGAAGCAAGCCCGCAGGAAGCCGCTAACCTTTTACCAAAAGGTGAACAACAAGCCTTCCTTGATGGGCTTAACTTAGCGCAAAGCGCGTACCATCCTTTCAAACAAGCGGCCTTTGATGAAGGCCATATGACCCCTATCTATTTTGGTTCAGCCTTACGCAATTATGGAGTAAGGGATCTTATTAAAGCACTCATAGACTTTGCACCAGCACCGCGTAACCAACAGGCGGATACGCGTTCCATTGCAGCAATTGAGCCAAAAATGACAGGCTTTGTATTTAAAATCCAAGCCAATATGGATCCAAACCACCGTGACCGCATCGCCTTTCTTCGTGTGTGCTCAGGCGCATTAAGTCGCGGAATGAAAGTAAAATTGGTACGCACTGGAAAATCGATCACCCTTTCTACACCACAATTCTTTTTTGCTCGCACCCGCTCCATTGCTGATTGCGCATATGCAGGCGATGTAGTGGGCATCCCTAACCACGGGATTTTGCGCATCGGCGACACATTAAGTGAAGGTGAAGATATCATCTTCAAAGGCGTGCCTAATTTCGCACCCGAAATCCTGCGCCGCGTCCGTCTGCAAGATCCGATGAAAGCCAAAAAGCTCAAAGAAGCCCTAGAACAAATGGCTCAGGAAGGCGTGGTACAGCTATTTAATCCAGAAGATGGCTCTCCTGCCATCATCGGGGTCATTGGCGCTTTACAAATTGACGTCTTAACTGAGCGCTTAAAAATTGAATACAACCTGCCTGTAGGCTTTGAACCAGCACGGTTTCAGCTTTGCCGCTGGATTAGTTCTGAAATCCCCGCCGATTTAAAACAATTTATCACAAACAAACGGGCTGCCATCGCCCACGATCTTGATAACGACCCCGTTTTTCTCGCTGAAAACAGTTTCTCACTTAATTATGAAGCCGAACGGGCGCCCAAAATCACCTTTAAAGCAGTGAAAGATTACCAAATTCGGGCTCGCTAAAAATTCCGCCTTATTCAAAAAAAGGGGATTAGGATTCAGAACAAGGCTCCATATAAAAATAAAAGCTCATTAACGTTAGTAATGCTTAAATTTTTACTTGTATATTCAAGATTAAATTAAGCCTATACGTCTTCGCCAAATTTATTATCAATCAAATTTCTTAGGGACTCCAACGCTTCATAAGCTTCTCGACCATCTGCCCACACATAGATTTCACACCCTTGAGAAGCCGCCAGCATCATCAAACCCATAATAGAAGTACCCCCCACCCGCTGCCCATCTTTCTCTACTGAAATACGAGCATCAAATTTTTCAACAGTTTGCACAAATTTTGCTGATGCACGTGCGTGCAACCCTCTTTTATTGCCAATCATAAAACGGCGAACCAAGCAGTCTTCACTCATTATGCCCTATCCGCAAGGATCATACTGGGAATAGTGATATATTTTCGACCTGCTTCTTGAGCTGCAGATAAAATTTCTGCCATGCTAAATTCTGGGCATTGACGCAGGGAAACTAATTTAATCAAAAGTGGCAAATTAACCCCAGCAATTACTTCAATCGCTCCTTCTTCCATTACAGAGATCGCCATATTGGAAGGTGTTCCACCAAACATATCTGTCAGAATAATCACGCCACGTGAAATGGATACCTGCTTAACCGCTTGCAAAATATCTTGGCGTCGCCGCTCCATATCATCATCAGGACCAATACAAATCGTCGCAAAATGATCTTGTGGACCAACGACATGCTCTACCGCATGCAAAAATTCTTCGGCCAAATTCCCATGTGTCACAAGAACGAGTCCGACCATTGAACGCTCCTTTTTAAGCGAAATAACTATAAAACCTCATAATACCTAGCTTTTTCTTACTTCCCAAGTAAAATTTTAAAATACCTTCAAAAATTACCCTTTTCACTACCTTCAGACCATTTCTCACCAAAGCAAAAAGCTTCTATGGCATGGCAAAGCGCTATAGCATCAGCATATCCTAATGGCGGGAGATAAAGTAGCGGTAGCGACACGTCGCCAAACATAATCTTTTCGTCATCTGGATAGCGCTGCGCTTTTTCTTGATGTAACCAAATGACCTTATATAGCTTAGTTTTCTCCTGGGCGGCGATTTTATAAAGGCCTGCACCGCGGATCTCAATCGCCCCGCGCAAATGCCCCGCTCCTTGAGCATATATTACACTATCCTCAACAAAAAGATGGGTGTAATCATCGCTAATAAGGAAGGCAGCCCGTCCAGCCCAGCCCGCTCGCTCAATAAGGCTCAAACTAAGCGTAGACTTACCAGCTCCCGATTCACCTAACAGTAAAAAGCCACGCCCCGCGACCTCAAGACAATTACCGTGCACAAGACCGCCTTGCGATAATTCGGTGAAAACCGATACCTTTCCCCGCACTGTCTTCATAATATCATCTCTTTTCGCTTTATCTTCCGCAAATAAATGCCGGCGTCTCACAGCGTTTCACGGCCCATCTAGCGCAGTAACGGCAGAAGGATAATGAAGCGCGCTCCCTTTTTTTTGTCGCCACAAACGGGATCGTAAATGTTTTCAGCGCTCAACGTCCCATAATGAGCCTCAATAATCTGACGGCTAATAGAAAGCCCCAAACCAGAATTCTGCCCAAAAGCATCTTCCTCGGGTCGATCTGTATAAAAACGTTCAAAAATCCGTTCAATATTCTGAGCTCGAATCCCTGGCCCATTATCCTCAACTACAACTTTCAACATGGTTTTGGTAGAAGAAAGCATCACTCGGATAAGTCCATTATCTTTAGAGACAAAAGAACGTGCATTCTCAATTAAATTTGAAATCACCTGCCCTAAACGTAAATCATGGCCGGTAACCATATAAGAGCACCTACCAGGATAAGGAGCAATGTTAAGTTCAATCGCTACACGATGCTTGCCTTTTTGTACTTCACGGGCGGCCCCCACTAAGCTTTCAAGCAGTGCTACCATATCCACCTTCTGCATCGCTTCTCGTCCTAATTCCGCATCAAGACGCGAAGCGTCAGCAATATCCGTGATTAACCGATCAAGACGACGCACATCGTGTTCAATAATCGACAATAATTTATCACGTGTCGCTTGATTTTTAGCCAACGGAAGAGTTTCCACAGCGCTCCGTAAAGATGTCAACGGGTTTTTCAATTCATGACTCACATCAGCTGCAAAGCGTTCAATGGCTTCAATCCTTAAATAAAGTGCATCGGTCATTGCACTAATGGCACTAGAAAGATGCCCCACCTCGTCGTGACGCTCAGAAAAATCGGGAATAGCAACCCGCTTATTGTGACCATTGCGCACGCGATCCGCGGCAGCTGCTAATTTATGTAAAGGGTTAGCAACCGTATAAGCTAAGAATAAAGAAAGCACTAATAACACAGATGCCACCGTGGCGAACACCTTAAAAATTGCTACGCGCTCCGCTTTAATAAGATGATCAATATCAGAGCCAATAGTGGAAAGTACTAAAGCCCCAATCATGGTATGAAAGCGTTGCACTGGTACAGCAACATAAACAATCAACTGTCCTTCATTATTACGGTTTTGCGCCGTAGCTGTATGCCCAGAAAGCGCCTTTTCCGCCACCTCCTCAGCAATATTTTTATTAGCGAGAGAAACAGGAGAAGCAAAGCCGCCATAGAAAATATGAGAGAAAAAAGCCTCCATCTTTTGCCAAAAACTTCTAGGTGTTTGACTCATATCTGGCGCTTGGTAGCTAAAAATTTGACTACTCAAATATAAGAATTTAGAATCCAGTAGCAAGTTACAATCATCATCATAAATACGGGCACGGGTAGTTTTTGGTTTGATAATACGGCGTAAAAACGGCGCTACTCGTTCTGGATTGATAGGAAAATCCCAATTATCAGTACCCGTGGATTTACTAATCGTATTCTGCCCTGCTTGCAAATCCAAGAGCTTTTCGGGGCTGATCAAAAGCGCATCCGCATGGTTGCTTGAAGAAGTAGCAATAGCCCCAGCAATAATTTCCCCTTGGATCCGTAAACTTTCGATCTTTGCATCGATCAATCCATCACGAAACTGATTAAGATACATAATCCCCATTAACAAGACCGCTAAGGCCGTGAGATTGAGAAATACAATACGACGCGTTAGGCTCGAAAAAAATAACTGCTCAACAAGCCGGCGGCGTTTCAAAATTACCCACCACCTCCCCCGCAAACATCGCGTAAAAGGTTTTAAAAATCGCCTTTTTCTTGTTACATTTTTCGCCATAATGGCCATTCTTGCCTTAACCGTCTCTAGAGGAAAAGACCTTAAGCTTCACGAAAGCGATAACCAACCCCATAAAGAGTCTCAATCATGCCAAAAGAATCATCCACCTGCTTAAATTTTTTGCGCAGCCGCTTAATATGACTATCAATGGTACGGTCATCTACATAGACTTGGTCACTATAAGCTGCATCCATTAACGCATCTCGGCTTTTTACCACACCCGGTCGCTGTGCCAAAGCCTGCAAAATCAAAAACTCGGTAACCGTAAGAGTAACTGATGCCCCCTTCCATGTACAAGTATGACGCTCTTGGTCCATCAGCAAGTGGCCGCGTTTCAGTGAAGTTGGAGGCTCAGCTCCTGGTTTAACAGGCTCGTTACGCGCCGCGGCACGACGCAAAACTGCCCGCACACGCTCCACCAAAAGGCGCTGTGAAAAAGGCTTAGTAATAAAATCATCAGCACCCATCTTAAGCCCAAACAATTCGTCAATCTCATCATCTTTTGAAGTAAGAAATATCACGGGCAAATCAGATTTCTGCCGTAAACGCCGCAAAAGTTCCATACCATCCATACGCGGCATTTTAATATCAAAAATTGCCAAATTGGGAGCCTTGGCCAAAAGCCCCTCCAAGGCTGAAGCCCCATCTGTATAAGTTTCAACGCGATACCCCTCCGCTTCCAAAGCAATGGAAACAGATGTTAAAATGTTGCGATCATCATCCACAAGTACAATGGATTGGTGGCTGAGTACGGGATTGTTCATAAGAGCCCCTTTCTTTAATACGGCTATCACGCTACCATAACGCATATTTAGTTTAAAACGAATATGGTACAAATTATGGCAAAGTCCCGCGATCTAAATATTTTTCCTAAAGAATCATCATCCCCACCTTTTTTAATCAAGGATTTATTAAACCCGCCCTTCGTAGAAGAGAGTTTTTTAAGCTTTGGCGGTCCAGGCGGTCAAAACGTCAATAAAGTAGCTTGCGGCGTGCAATTACGCTTTTTTCCAATCCTCGCCAAACTTCCCCCCTTAGTTCACGAAAAATTAAATAAATTAGCAGGTCAACGCCTCAACCATGATGGAAGCATGCTGATTAAAGCCGACCGTTTTCGTAGTCTTGCACGCAACCGTGCTGATGCGCGGGCACGCCTTTGCGCGCTTTTAGAGGAAGCTTTCGCTCCACCTCCAAAAGCCCGCCGTAAAACACGGCCTACTAAAGCTTCTATTGAGCGGCGGCTTGTACAAAAAACCAACCGTGCCAACATCAAAAAACAGCGTGGCCGTTACAATCCATTTCAAGATTAGCAACGCCCTTACCTCTAAAAGGGCGAGGGCCAACTGTTTCAAAAATAAAAAATGGTGTCCACGGCAGGACTCGAACTCCTTATTTTTCACACCTTAACCATTTGATTTTACTTTATAAAAAAATAGGTTCGGGATTGATTTTGGGGGGTTCGGGAATAGGTTTGTCGAAAAAATGGCAGTCCTCTTATACGAATTTTATTCCAATCCAACCAAAAAATCAAACCCAAACGAATCAAAATCAAAAGGTAGGGCACGGGGCAAATCACCTCGCTTGACAAAAATCCTAAAACCGCTATGTTGAGAACAAGTGCATGAAAAACACTTAAATCACAAGCGGCTAAATAACCGAAATTATTTACCGTTCCGAACAATTCGACCTATTGCCATGCTTCTATGCATGCGTTTTATGTCGGGTGTGGTTACGCCATACAATACCCGCAAGGGGAAAGTGTAACGACGGACTTGTGACCGTGTTTTTCAGCACCCGGCACCCCTATGGGTGTCTCATGAAAAACGTTAATCTCACAAGGATTTCAATTATGAACAATCTGATTACAATCAACGAAACAGCCATAGGGCAAGACACTGTGCAAACGGTGAATGCCCGTGAGTTACATGCCTTTTTGGAAGTTGGCAAAGACTTTAGCAATTGGATAAAAGATCGCATAAAACAGTATGATTTTAGAGAAAATCACGATTATATAGTTTTCGCCAATTCTGGCGAAAACCTCGTAGGTGGTCGTCCTTCTAAGGAATACACACTCACTCTCGACATGGCGAAAGAGCTTTCCATGGTTGAGAAAAACGAACGCGGCAAAGAAGCAAGACGGTATTTCATTGAATGTGAACGCCTTGCCAAGCAGGCGGCTAAAAATGGACAACAAGTAAGTTCTATTGCACCTGCAACACTAACTCTTTTCAAGCCGCGAAATCGCCAAGCTATGTTGTAAGCGTCATGATCGGGTCGCAAAAGATATTGAACGTATGCTTTTAGTCTTAAAGCGTGATGTGTCTCTCTTTGCACGTCTTTATACGACCAATAAAAATACCAAACAAACTGAATACCTTTTACCCAAGCGCGAATGCCTTATCCTTGTTTCAGGTTACAGCACAGTGTTGCGGGCAAAGATTGTCGACCGCTGGTTAGAGCTGGAACAAGCAAATCAACCACAGCTACAATTGACGCAAGAAGATGATACCGTCTATCGCCTTCCAGAAGACCGCACAAAGATACCGCTACGCATCAGAGACTGCATCAACAAACACGCCCAACAACTAGCCGCGCTATATCGGCTAGAAGCAGAGGCCTATTTGCTTAATCATGTTTACATGGGTGCCGTAGGCATATGGCGTGAGATATCCTTCTCAAAGGTCGAAGAACGTCTAAAGAAAGTCCTATGGCTAGATGTGGTCGATAAAGAGTTAGCCGAAATGCGCTCTGCCCATTATCTTCTTTTTAGGGCGCTAAGAGACATGATCACAAGAGACGTTAAGAAGCTGGAAGAACTACACCTTTCAGCACCTAATGAACGCTTGCTTGTCGCTTAAGCGTAAACAACTTCCCCCGTCTTTAGGCGGGGGCTTTTGATGACTTGTATCAGTTCAGCCTATCCCAAGCTTTTTAAAGAACGCTTTGTTTCGCATTTTTGCGTCTTTAAGAAGCTTTGTCCAGCTCAAGACCTCTATATAGAGATTGCCACTATCGTGCCATTGAAACCAACCTAATCCATCAGGCATCGGCTTAAAGTTTTTTATTTTGAGAAGCCACCTATTTACTTTAGGTGTTAAGTCGCAAACCACGTATCCATAAAAAGGTGTTGTTTCATTAACGCAAATATTTAATCCAGTGGGTGTACGGAACTCGCCATCTCTAATATGGTTTACATATTGAATAATTTGTGTAATGGGGTCTTCGTTCGAGGAGTCATTAGCGAAATCGTCTCGCTGTGGTCTTTTAAATTCAAATATCGTTATAGGATTGCTAGTTTCATTCTCACCCCGAAATGCTACACGTTGATCATAAGCTATAATATCAGGCCGACCACTATTCTTAGAACCGTCTAGGGATTTGTCAGATGAAATATAAGAAGTAAAGTTTAACCTTTCATCTAGTATCCAAAGATTGTGGTCATCATAATTGAGACTTTCTGTATCTTTTTTACGTGGCATGATGATATCATGTAGTTCGCTTTCAGATTTATATTTACAATTGGCGTCCATTTCGAGTGATTTTGCAAATATATCTAAAATCAATTTCCTCATACAGACGTAGTGCGCAAGATCATTTTTACTTGTTGCAGAAATACTTTTCACTACTTGACTGACGTTTTTAGCTAATTTATCGGAATTTTGCGTTTCTAATAAGGCAGTCACCTGCTGAAGTGTTTCCGTTTCTTTTTCGTGCTTTTTCCGTTGAAGATAAAGCTCAATATCTGTATTTGATGGCTTCATACCTAGATCACTAAAATCAACCTCCTTCGCGAGGGTTTTATGCCATGGCGCCCCATTACTAATATAATTATTAATTAGCTCCTGTTTATCCGCCCTCCTCTTTGCAAGAGCATTTTCTAAAACAGATTGAGCAATTTCAGCGGCTGTTTCTTCAATTTGACTTTGAGAAATACTGCTAAAAAGATCTGTATCTGGCGGAAAATTGAATTCACTGCGTTCAAGCGACACATGTTGGTTTAGATACTCACCAAAAACGTAGACCTTGAGGCAAAACTTTTGTTCCTTTGAGGATATACCATCTATATCATTATCGCAGAACAGTTCTTCAAATTCTGGTGCATATTTAGAAAGTGAAGTGGATACTACATTTCGGCGATGTGCTATAAGGCAAATTTCATTCTTAGGCGCTCCTAAATCTTTTCTTTGCCCATAAAATTTAAAAATCCGCACCTGAAATTTTTCTGCTTCTTGGTGCGCTTGGAGCGTGAATATATTTCGTTCAATAGGTAGTTCAACAATTTTACTATCATCGCTTATTACATAATCGTTGAGGCAAATACTATTGTTAGGGTCGTTCTCCTCACATAGTGTGATATCTGGGCAAATTATATCTTTATCTAGAAAATATAATAACAACCGAGCTACGATAACATGAGCAATATTATCAATATTTTTTATGCGGAAAACTATCTGATTTTAACCCATATATTTTAACGACTGTGCCAGTATGCTTATTCTTGGAAACAGATGTCTTCTCATTGATTATAATATCTTGTTCTTTCCCCATCTTAAACAAGCGATCGTAGAGTATACTATTGGTAACAAAGGTGCTTTCTACCTCTAAATGATCATAATATTTGAGACAAGAAAATCGCCCGAAACCCTTGCCGCCTAAATGAGCCTTCTGGTCACTATAGACTGTATCAAATGATTTACGATTATCTTCCGTAAAGCCAATCCCGTTATCTCTCACGATAAAGCCATCAATAACACCCAATCTATCAATAAAATCGCCTTGGCTACGTATGACTTGAATGTTAATAGAGCCTTTCCCATCACCTTTTTGTTCGGTGGCGTGAATGGCGTTTACAACTAGCTCTAGCAATGGCGTATAAATATTAGTGCCAGATCGGATGTTTTCAATTAGCCGTTTAATGTTAACATTGCTCATATCTGCTCCAGCACATTACCCGATACACCGCTTAACCTCAATTATAAAATATCCAAAAACCTTCGGTAGTTGTCTCCTCAATCAATCCCCCTTCAGCATATATGTTTTTAAGATAAAGACTAATATTATCAATGGAGCACTTGAATAACTCTGCCATAAGCTTGTGACTAAGCCTAATTAAATAGTTCTCACAACCAGTTTGAATGCTTTCTTCGCCTGCTTATTGGATAAAAATCAAAAATTCAGCTCTAATATTGCGGGTGATTAGTTTTTTTTTAGGAGAGACACGACACCTATCGAAATGAGTCTTCTAGTGCTTCATGTTACTAATTTTCTCTTGCCTGTCAAACGATAGCGATAAGAAGTTGGTGCAGATCATCACGGCGTTTGCACTGTTTTTATAAGAGAAGGTTCGCACCGATATTTCGCATGCAGTACCATTTGTTTTGTAGACGCGTCCATACAGAGATTATGAGTGAGTTTTTAAAGAAATGGAGCCACAGTACAGGAAAAATAAAAGCCATGACTTACAGCTTTGCTCTTGGCATGACCTATAAAAAATAAAGCCCTAGCGGAAACTAGGACTTTATTAAACTCAATAACTCAGAAAAGTCATTCATTCATGAATTGGATCAATAGTAGCGTAGATATATTTTCATGTCAAGAAAATTTAACTAGCTAAAATATAGACTTATCTAGTTTTGTCCACGTGAAAATAATAGCGCAAGACGCTAAGCAACAGCTCTATGCTGGAAACACCAACAGCACCACAAATAAACCCCTAAACCCATAATATTATTAGGGCTGAGGCCATCATCAACGCCCACCATATCAAATTTTAGCAAGAGATGATAAAGCATATACGAAACGGTGGGTGAAGCATAAATCGCCAATACACCGCCGCCCACCCATTCACAAACCCGTTGCCAACACGATTTATCATGATTGGCCAATTGCCGTACAAAAGCACCAAATATACCAGCAAGCGCTGTTGATAGCATCATGCCAAACCATGAAAGCCAATCGGGGGGTATCTGTTTTTCGGGCATAGGGGATCCTTTGGATTAAGGGCGCATGAAAAAGCCCCACGGTTTTAATAACCATGGGGCTCTAACGTAGTATCTTCCCTAGAAGGGTGATAAGGCTTTATTAGAATTTGAACGCAATACCAACACGAATGTCTTGGTCTTTAAGAGCGTATTTAACTTCATTCGTCTTAAAGGTGAAATCTTTGCTACCGAAGTCATTGTAGCGATATTCAGCCCGCGCCAAAACATTATCAGTTATCGCAAAGTCAAAACCGGCACCAACTGTAAAGCCAAGCAAGATTTGGCTATCGTTTAGTTTTTTAGTTGCTGTGTACTTAGTATTCTTTACACTGTCAGGCAATGGGATGGGGTCTTTTGTGCCATCAGCTTTACTATTCCGCGCAACCGTCGCGGTATCATTGTTTGCAATCTTAACGTTAACAGAGGTATAAGCGATACCACCAGCAAGATAAGGCATGAATCGGTCTACAGCAAAGCCAAAGCGTGCGCGTGTTGCCCCTGACCATTGCTGTTCAAAACTCGTAGTCGTGTTTCTCTTGACTGTAAAGACAGCGGGCGTAGGAGCGCCGTCTGTATCTTGATCGCCAAAAATTGAGCCTAGAAGGTAGTCCTCTAGAGCGGCTTTCTCAGCATCTGTATTATTGAATCTGCCTACGAGCTCCTTAATATCCTTTAATATGCGCTTTAGATGGGGTCGTCTATAATCATGAAGGTATTGGTACTCATCTGAAACAAACATCAGCATCTTTTTGTGAGTATTTTAGCCCCCGCAGCCGCTTTTACAAAGTTGAAGTCAGTTTCAATACCAAATACAAGAGAGTTCCCTAAATTGATATTGTAGCCTGCAAAAATATCGCCAAAAAGGCCATTTAAACTTGAGTCGTTAGCATCTGCTTTTACGGCTACGTCTGTATCATTAATTTTAGCATTTTTTCCAAAACTGCTTCCCCCTTGCGCACCAAGGTAAAAACCATCCCAAGAAAAAACAGGGACTTGAATGGCAGGAGCAAGGGGCGCGGCAGGGACTACAGCATGGGGTGCAGCAGCATAGGCCGAGGAAGCACCAATCAGTGTAATAATCGAGATAGAAAGGGCAGTCGTAAATTTCATATTCATATCCTTCTTTGAAAAAAGATTTCTATAATTACTCATTTGTCCGTTATAATCTGTAGTAAAAAAACAACATATATAAAAATATTATACCTATGCTTTATTTAGTGATAGAAAACTAGGAGTTTTATAGATCTCATTATTTCCAACAATGTTGTTTTTTGCCGAATAGATCAGTGGTAAGTACCCAACGCGCAAGCTTTGGTTCATCGGCAACAAGGCGTGCGGGCTTATTGACTCGGGGTGGTCTCGTCCAGCCCATGCACAAGGGCGGTGCATTCATCTGACAGCCCGCCAAGAGCACGGCAGAGGTCAAAATCAGAAAGGTTAATAACTTCATCGGTGATTTTGCTCCTCTCACGAAAGGCCGAAACAGCACTCTTTAAGCTATCTACCCGTGCTATGCTTTTGCCATAAAAAAAGCCGCTCATAAAAGCGGCAAGGACTAGGGCACCATAAACCCCAAGGCGGTAGGGAAACGGCATATGCGCTCCTTAATAAGGTTCGAATCAGTCTGCCAAGTGGATTACTACGTATCCTATTGTCATTTGGATATGCCTCGCCCAAAGATATAACCAAGCGCAGTTAGTGAAATTGTGACGGATGTCTTGCTTAGATCACTTAATAACTTGACATTTTCAGATACAAAAAAAGATGCAAAACAAAGAAGTGCAAATATAAAAATACCGCCAACAACTGCTATCAATGCGATAAAAAGGGGCATATTGTCCCAAGAGCCAAAGAATTCACCAAGCTTTCCGATTTTTATTTTTTCTTTTTCTATGCATTGCTGGTGATCAAGTTTTGACAGTCGCATCTTATGCTCTATAGAACTCTTCAAATCCTCTTCTAGTACTGATGAATTATCCGTATCTAGTATAGATACCTCTTTTTTTAAGCCCCCCTTATCCAATGCCATATTCAAACTCTAGTCGGTTCTTAAGCATAGGAATGGAGGTTAAGAATATCTTTGAAAGCGTTGGCAGTGGCTGTTGATAAAATTCATCCAGCATAAAGCGCGGCACAAGCAAATGAGCGGCAAAACAATTGGCTTCTTTTTCTTGCACAGCGTTTTCATTATTCAGGTCTTGGCGCATAAGGACTTTGTACGCGTTTGACGCCGCCCCATTCTTATGGAGTAAGGCATGGCCAAGCTCATGGGCAATGGTAAACATTTGCCGTAAGGGATATTCATCCTTATTGATATAAATCGCGTGTTCCTCGGCGTCATAAAACCCAGAAACATTGTTAATCGCTTCCTCTGATGTAAAGCTTACAAATTTGAGTTTGATGTTTTCATTTCGTGCAAGCTCCATAACGTTAACGGGGGGAGAACTGATACCGTATGTCTTTAATAGCCCAAGAGCCGTATTCTTGGCTTTAACATAATTGGGTTGCATGGCTCTATCCTGCACTATCTTATCCCCTATAAGTATATAGTACTTTAAACATTCAAAGAGCGTTTATAGGACATTATTCACATCTTATATCACATCTTTGTATTTGTTTCTATAGTAAAAAATTTTTTACTAGAACGCTTGATACGTATCTAACCCGTCAGTTAATCAGCTACAACCGTCTCTCTTTTTCATGGTGTAGGAAGACAAAAACACCCACGCTTGCGGCTAAAAATCATGATGAGAGCAAATGCCCATTGCACAGGACCAGAACCACTCACAAAGCCACTTAGCCCTGATAAAGAACCAATAAGCGGCGCAATCGTTCCAGCCTTTAACAAGGCGCTCTTCTCGCTTACTTGTGGTGTTTGATAATGTGATACCACAAAGTCACCGCGCGCCCAAAGGCCAGCCTCAGCGGCGCGGCGATTGACCAAGCCAACAATACGCTTACCCCCTGCCTGCACCCATTTGGCAAGTTCACTTGGTACACAAGTGTAATCACCTTGATTAAGCTTCTTGAGAAGGGTTGAGCGTTCAAATGCATCTACCCCCACATTAAAGCAAAAGGAAACAAGTGCTCCAAATTGATTGTCGTTTAATTCAACGCTAACAAGGCCATCAACGGCTTGCTCATATTGGTGCAGATCTTGCAACAAAAGTGCTTCGGCCTCTTGTTCACGCAATACCATGCCTTGTTTGGGATAGGGAGCACACTGCGGCGGCCGTGTGCCATAGCCAATCGTCCACACACCCGCACTATCGCAATAGGCTTCACGCCTTAAACCTTCCCATTGCTTGATCAGTGCAAGCCCTTCTTTGCTAATCCTTCGGGTCATGATTACTCCAAAAAAAACCCGCCTAAGCGGGGGATTGTGGTTTCATAGAATAGGTGTGGTAAACTAACTTATATGGATCACATCATCATTAGCGGTATTTTGTGGAGGTGCATTGTCATCAATGAGATCATCCTTTGAGGGTGTGGTTGCTTGGATATGATCGACAATGCGCTCTTGGTTTTCATCAAAGATCTCACATTCAACGCTTGTGACATAGCCACTTTCAGCGGTAAGCTTGTGACTTACGCTCAACGCACGCCAAGTGGAGGGCATATAGGGTCGAAACGGTGGCGACAAGACAATCTTGGTTTCTGCCATGATAGAAGGTGCTCCGCCCATCTCAAAGCTAAATTTGGCTTTGCCGCGTGTCGCCTCATCATCTTTTGTGTGTGCTGGCAAGGCTTACCGCCGCCGCCTCATTATGGGCTCTGTGACGCGCTTGTTGATAAGGCGCGTTGCCTACTTGCACGCTTTTTACAGAACCAGAGCGAATATCATTATATTGTACCGTAACACCACCCTTATCCGCAGGCCTGTCGTCTTTCTTATCCATATCCCCGCTATGGATGATATCCTCTTTGCCACTTGGCTTTGTGTCCTTCTCCTCTGGCAATTCCCAAGCTGTGCTGGCTAAACCATTGGCTTGACCCGCCTCAACCCGCGCTTCATAGCTAAACTTCCAGTCAGAACACATGCTTTCTTTAAGCGTAAACACGCCTAAATCAGTGCCACTTAGGCTTTTAGCCGTACCACGCTTAGCCAAAACCAACTTGCCATCTACGGGCTTAGCCACTGCGTCATACATAGAAGCCAACCGTGCCGCAAAGGCCATGTCACTTTCATTATGCTGATCTATATGCCGAATAACAATTTTAGCTAAATCCCTGTCCAACTTCGCTTCAAACCCATTGCGTGTTGCAATCTCTTGAGCAATCGTGCCTAAGGTAGTTTGATGATAGGATTGGCTTTTGGCGCTACGATAGGTTTTATGCATATCAGCGCTATGGCCAGTAATCGTTAAACTGCGCGGATTGGGTTTTAGTGCTATCGTATCAATCGTAAAGCTACCAAGGTCGCGCACCTCTCCCTCTGTATAGCCTAAGCGCACGCCAATAACCGTACCAATCAACGGGATAGTCAAACCATCATGACCCGCGCTCTTTGCATCATCAAGGGTAAGGGTTAAACTATTGCTTTTATTGGCCGCTTCATCCTTTACTTCAACTTCTAACAAATAGGGCGCTATTTTGTTTGTGATGTCTCTCTCATGGCTGATGATCTGACAAATAGGCTGCATGGGCTTAATCCCAAATGTTCACATAGGAGCCTGCGTTGGGGGTCGGTAGATCAGGCAAAACAAGCTTAAGACCCGCAGGCAAATGCGCTCCATAATCGGTCAAACGGTAATTAGCTTCATAAACAAGGCGTAGCGCCAAATCTTGGTAAGCCTTTGGGTAATAATTATAACAAATGGCATCCACCATATCGCCTTCACGCGTAAGATAAATCTCATCCATACTATTGACCGCTATATTCTTTAAGGTTGATGGTAAATTCTTGACGCTTTGGTTGGCCATCACGGGTAAAAATGGTGTTCTCTTCCTCTACGCTTTCAATAATAAATTCGCCAAACACCTTACCATCACCAGAGATAAGCAAAAGCGGTTTTCCCTCGCTCGCCATAGCGCGCATCGCGTCCAACTGGCCATAACCACCACGCCACTGCGGGTAGATCACCCCTTCAAGGCTGATGCTTGTTGCATTAAGCGTTGGGTTTTGCAAAACGGGCTTACGGCCTAAGCGCGCTTGCTCAACCCAGCCATAACTATCGCTTCGTGCCCATCTTTGATAAGGCAATTGCCGCAGGGAAAAGCGAAAGTCGCCTAACGCCATCATCATCATGCTAAATCACCCAATTGTGCCATGAGCTCACGGCGCTGTTGCATGGCCATGTCTTGCAAGGTACGCTTGATCTGCGCGGCAACGTCTTTAACATCGCCATTGCTTTGCACCGTAAGATTGCTAATCGTTATGCTTGGATTATAGGCAACAGTATTGGGAGCGCTATAGCCACTAAGACGCGGGATAGTAGCAGTGGGCGTTTGTGGTTGGCTTGATGCTATCTTGGCTTGTGCCTGCGCGTCTGCTTCCAATTGGCTATTGCCATCGCTAACAATGTTTCGTTGTACCTCTTCAACGCTTTTAGTCGTTACCGTAGCGCCAACATTAAGGCCTAATTTGTTTTTTACCCAGTTAGGCATCCAGCTGATAAGACCCATAATCTTATCTTGGAGCCATTTTGTTAAGTTATTCCAACCCAATTTTAAGCCATTCCATAAAAAGCTACAGATGCCTTTGCCAAAATTTAACATGCGGCTACCAATATTACTGATAACATCACCAATAAAGTCAAAGCAGGTTGCAAAAAAGTCAGTAATCCAATTCCAGCCGGTTTTGATGCCCTCCCATAAAAAGCCGATGATCCTCTTACCAAGCCCTAAGAAGTCAATGCTAGATATATAATTGACAACATTGCTAAAGACATCAACAACCTTCTCCCATGAGCTAGCTAGAAAGTCTGTAATGCTACTCCAGTTCTTAATAGCCAGTACCAGCGCGCTAATCCCCACAATAAGCCAACCAATAGGTGTTGCCAGCATCGCCGCGCCTAGGCTTATAAAAGCAGGTACAAGCGCCGCAAGTGCCCCAATGAGCGGTCCTGCTATATAGAGGCCAACACCCACAAGCGCCAGCTTTAGGTGATTGCTCAAAAAGCTTGCCACAGGCTTTATGCAATTATAGACCCATTTAAAACTCTCTGCCCAGTCATCTATGCTCTTGCGTAAGTCTGATGTTGGGTCTTTTAAGTCCTTCAAGGTTCCTTTAAACCACTCTAAACCCTCTTTGATCTTGTCATTGATTAAATTCTTATTGGCATCAATCAATTGATTAAGCCAATCAAGAGTCTCTTTCAAAATGGGCATAAACCCTACAGAGATCCGCTTGGTAAAGGTGCTAAAGCGATCCGAAAGGCCTTTCATACTATTATTTAAATCAAGTGCCCCCGCCACCGCATCATCACCAATAATGCTTCCCGAAGCGCGCGCCTCTTGGCGCATGGCTTTGATCTCTTCACGTGTTTTGCCCATAAAGGCCAAAAACTGCGGCCCCTTATCAAGGCCAAAGACTTGCTCGCTTAAGCCTTGTTGGCCTTCTTTCTTCATCTGCCCCATGCGCTCAATGAGATCGCCAAACAGTGCGGCGGGGTCTTTCATTTTTTCTTTAAGGCTTTGTGCACTATAGCCAAGGGCGGCAAAGGCTTCTGCACCTTTCCCTTTGCCCGTGGCGATAAATTCATTGGCGCGCCGCGTCATCTGTGCAAGACCATCGCCCATACTATCAGCCGTTATGTTAAAACTATCGCCTGCATATTGGAGCTCTTGCAAGCTTTCCGCTGAGGTGCCAATGGCTTGTGCCCAATTATTAAGGCTAAGGGCATTGGTTGTTAGCTTCTTCTCAAGCCCATAAACACCGGCTACCAAACCACCACTGCCAAGCCCTACAAGAGCTGTCAACTTCGCGCAATCCGTCCTAAGCTTTTGTTTGCACCAGCCCCCACATTGTCAAAAGCCTTGCCTAAACCTTTGACCGATTTTGACAAGGTAGAAAGACCTGTAACCCGCCCCATCTTATTGAGCTTAGTTTGCATACGTTTAATGGGACCGGATATTTTATCTTCAAGCGATAGCTTGATCACGGCATTAGCTAATTTGTCCATGATGATCCTTTGAAGGTGGGGAAGGTGGTTCAGGTGGTTCAGGTGGTGTTAATCTTTTGCGCGCCCACTCGTGCCAAGAGACGAGCTCTTGTGGGGTGAGTTCTAGAAGCTCAGAAAGCGGCCAATGAAACACAAGGGCTAGGTCGGTGATGTAGGTGGCGGCTGTGTCCCAATCTCTAATTGGGATGGCCGCAAAAAATGGCCAATCATCTCCGCAAGGGCGTTCATGTCATACATGTCTAGTGCCGCTACGGCTTCTGGGGGCCAACCAGATAGCCTTACAATAAGCTTCTCAACTTGTTCCTGCTTTATACGCTCTAAGTCTACATGGCGTAAGTCTCCAACTGCGACACGCCGTAGTGTGATGTCCTCGTGAACCTTGCCTTCAAACTCAAGCGGCATGGCAAGCTCATATGTTTCTTCTAATGCAAATTTCCCTGCTAGACGTTTAACATTAACGCTCATGTTTTTTCTCCTAAAGTCCAATATTCGTGCGGTGTGCGGCAAGTTGATCAACGCCGCCAATGCGTTGGATCATGTTAACAATGTCAATCTCGGCATATTCCACATTGTCTTGTTCATAGCGGAAATATGAAAGCGTATAATCAATGGTTGCGTGGTGGTCTTTTGTCCTCCTTGCCATTGGCCAAAGTTCAAGCCTTTTTGAAGGCCACGTACAGAAATCACCACGGGCTCTTCTTTGCTACCTTGCGCCTGTACAGAGCCGCGCAAAATTAACGGCGTGTTAGGTGTGCTAAATAGCGTTAATAATTTAGGATCATAATCAGAAATCACCATTTGCATGGTCATGACATCAAGGCCTAACTCAATCTCAACAGGTCCATTCATACCAGCGGCGCGATGGCTTTCTACTTGTACCGTAAGATTAGGCAAAGTGACGCTATCAACGCGCCCAAGGTAAGAGCGACCGTCAAGATAAAGATTAAAATGTTTGAGAAGACGAGGTAACGCCATTAGAAAACTCCCTCAAAATAATCATTGGTTAGCCTTGAGCGAAAGACGATATGCTCAGCGGGTGTTGGTGGGGTGAAGTCTATGTCAAACCACACAACACCATCGGCTAAAGAGGCGGGCCTATTAAGTTCAGGATTGGCAATGCATTTGCCACCAAGAATGGCACCTTGGGCTTTGAGATCACGCAAATAAGCGTTCACACTTTCGCAAACATCGTCAAAATAGGTTTTGGTAATGGTACGGTCAATCGCCCAGAGATGACTACGCAAGATGCTGTCTTCAATCATATCAGCGGTACGTACCACCGGCAAAAAGGCCCATTTGGTTTCGCTTGCCAAGGTACGATTGCCCCAAAGCCGATAGCCATTTTCGCGAATAATGGTGGTGATCTTGCTTGCATTTAACAGATTAGCTCTGCTTGCTTTGTCGCCAAGCGCAAAGTCAACGGGGCGCGCAAGCCCCAATACCCCATTCAAGACTTGGTTGGACGGTGACCACCAAAAACCTTTCTCATAGTCAATTTTGGCAATCAATCCAGCAACTGCGGCGCTTGCCGGCAGGGTAAGTATATGATCACCTGCGCTAACCTTAACAAAGGGGTCAACCATATAAAGGCGCTTGGAAGATAAATCAGCAGCATATTGCTGTGCGTCTTCATCGGTTGTATTGGGTCCATCAATCACTGCAATGGCGCGAAGCTTTTGCGCAATGATGCTAAGCTTAGCAACAACGGGGTTTATGATAGGCTTCTTGCTTTTTTCCTCTTGGGGTCGTTGATGGGTAAAGCCTGCTGCACATAGAATACGTGGTTCGAGCCCTAGTTTAGACTTAGCGGCTAAGAAGGCGTCAAGGCCTTCATAAGCGCCGGCCTCATTCACACCGCCAAGGACTTTTGCAAAACTTTCCCTATCTTCCTCAACCCGCACCACCACAATCACCGCACCAATTTGGTTAAAGATTTGTGCAACAGCATCAGGGAGTGTGCCACGGGCTTTACCTACTGCGCCTAATTTTGCCGCTTTAAGCCGTGATCCCGCAATCAATACGGGCTCATTAAGCGGGAACACTTGCTCATCAGCATCAGGTGCTGTGCCAATCAAGCCAATAAATGCTGCGCTATTGACTGTGCGTATGGGGCGGGGGCCGTCGTCAATCTCAATGACTTCAGCACCATGTAAAAAATCTGTCATAGGGTAACCTCTTAGAAGGTGGGCAAAACGCAAAAAGCCCACGATGCGCAGGGTGCACAAGGCGGGCAGTTAGGGAGTGTTAATAAATAGGCGTTAGAAAGACTCAACAGCAAAAAGCAGAAGGCTTGAGCAAGCAAGCTATCGAGGGAGACGGGCTCCCTCGACTTAGGCAAGAAGCCCTTGCTGTTATTTGGAGGTTAATTCTATGAGGTTTATCCCCATAAGAGTTAAGCTTACAATTAGAAAAACGTCAGGTTGCTTGCAGATCGATCTGAGCGTTATATTCTTTTGGTAAGCTATCGTGGGTGGTTTTATGCCACCCACACTCCAAATATAGCAAAAGCAGTCAGGGTGTTCAAGGGTGATCTGACGAGGTGTGTTTATCTGCATCTAAGAGATCATGAAGAGAGGCATCGAGCGCTAGCGATTTTTGTTGTTTTTTTCTGGCGGTATGAACTGTCCATTCTCATAACGCCAACCAATACCCGCCTCATCCGAGGGAATGGCAATAGCTCCGTCATTAAATGGATAGGTGTAGTTTTCAGGCGCGACGATTGTGTTAACCACCACGCCATCTTTTACAACAGCGTAATACATACTGTTTCCTCTTATTTTGGGTTGAGCCATATTTTGAGAAGAAGCAAACCAGCGGCTCCTTTTCCACCAAGACCAGATTTACCATGTAGCATATCTTTACAACCTAGGCCGCCATTACCGCCGCCGCCGCCGCCGCCCGCTGGAAATTCACCATCAGCGCCATCGCTTCCATCGCCAGCAGGGGTAGCTGGTTTAGTTGGCGTGAGCGGCTTAGCGGGCGTACCTTGATCGCCACCATCACCTCCTTTGCCTCCATAAGCAGAAGAGCCTCCTGCGCCTCCTGTAGGATTATAAAGTTTGTCATAGGGTGCGTTATAGCCCCCACCACCGCCTCCGCCACCGCCGTAAAAAGGATGCACCACCCCGACTTCCCTCATAAGCACCCCCACCACCGCCATAAGCAGAAGAAGCCGCCAACTGATAAGAGGTACCACCCTTTGCACCTCCTCCACCTTTACCACCACCGCCATAAGCTTTCTCACCGCCGCGGGCTAATATAACAAGGTCACCGCCAAGCATGGTGTCGCCACCATCTCCGCCCATACGGCCCCCGTTGCCAATTATAAAGGCGTCTTGGTCTTCTAATTCTTTCTTAAGAAACTTCTTGATGACACATTCACCACCACCACCACCATTTTTCGCAATAATGCTATCGGCTCTGTAGGGAGCGCCCGCTCCACCGCCCCCCCCCCAAGCCCAAACCTCAACAAGGCTGTCATCTTTGATATCTTTAGGCCATTCAATACGGCCACTCTGCGTATATTTGAGTTCTATATCGGGCTTCTCATCTGACGGTGTATAGTCGGGAATAGGTGGGGGTTCTGGTTGTGGTGTGGGGCGCGGCGCTGGTGGAGGTGGTTTGGGGAAGCGCTTCTATGATACGTTCTATGTGTCGTTCTACAATAAATTGCACATAGGCCTCACTGACAAGACCTTGCTCTCCTTTATCGCCTTTGTCGCCCTTATCACCTTTTACGCCTTGGATACCCTGTAAACCTTGTAAACCGCGGTCGCCTTTGTCGCCTTTGTCGCCCTTGTCGCCCTTTACGCCTTGAGGGCCACGTGGACCTTGTTCGCCGCGCTCACCTTTAGCATCAATCTTTTGAGTGAGTTCACTCTTGGTAGCGTCAATCCTCTCAGCTAAGGCTTGCTCAACATCTTCAATTTTTTTGTTCGTGTAATAGGCTGTTATGTCCTTTGGTAGAGGCATCAACGTATCCTTTATTTTGTATTCCAAAAGCGTATAGAGACACTGGCAGATTCTCCATGCTCGCCCCGATAGCTTTGACCACCACCGCTTTCATAACAGCGGGCTTTCCCGCCAGCACCACCCCAGCTACCGCCACTGCACCTCTACCGCCATACGCATAATTTGACCAGTCATAAAATAAAGTCTGACCATTTGATCCGCGCGACCCGTCCACGGCTCTAACGGGGCTTGAACCCTGCTTAGCGAGGCCATAATTATCCCCACTACCACCGCTACCGCCTAGGCCTATATAGGTGGTGCCAGAAGAACAACGCGCGTCAGTACCATCATTACCGCTCCCAGCGTGTAATATAGTATCTATTGTGACACTAAGGCCTATATGAACATAGTGGTTATCTTTTAAATCGGCTTTAAATCCATACCAAACAGATCGACCGCCCCCACCGCCGCCGCCTCCACCACCAGCACGATACTCATTACTACTTAGCCAATTATGCTCATAATAATAATCACCGTCCCCACCATTCCCACCCGCACCATAGGCTATGATTTCAATAGCCGTGTCATCATCTACCCATTCTGGAAACTTAATATAACCGCTTGTCTCCAAATAAAGCGACGCATCAGCTGTCTTTGGCAATTTAGGGGGTTATTCCAAATTTTTTTTTTAAATCAGCAAATTGCGCATCAAAGGCTTTTTTTTGATTGGCTAGCCGATTTTGCATATCCTGTTCTTGTTGCTTTAGCTTTTGATTAAGCTCTTGCTCTATCTGTTGCTTAGTAGTGGTAATGTCACGCTCTATCTGTTGCTTGGTACTAGCAAGTGTTTGGTCGGTCTCTTTCTTAGTATAGATGTCACTGGCATCGTTCTTTAAATAGCCCCAAAACAAAATCTGCGTGCCGGCTTTAAGCGGCGCTGTTAGTTTGAGGCTAAAGGTGCTCGTTGCTTTGTTAAAACTTAATCCATAATCTTCATAATAACTATTGCCGCTTATAAAGACCATGCCATCATCAAACCCACCATCAACCTTAAATGGACCCGTTTCACCCTCTACTTTTGTGACATAAAGCTGTTGACGCAAACCACCAATCGACACCGTAGAAGTGGGAACCCAGCCATCTTTAGACATTTGCTTCATCTGATTGGGATGTTGGCTTATATCAAACGCCAAAGTGCCGATAGGAGCCTTGACAGGTAAGCTTGTAAGCGCCCCTAGATAGCGTTGTTTAAAATCAGCAAGCAATTGTTGCGTGTCATTTTTTGCTACTTGCGCACCATTGCGTGCTTGTATCGCATTGTTTAAATCGACATGCACGTGCTGCTTATCGTCTTCGACCTTTTGTTTATCAAGGGCTACGTCATCGCGTAACCTTTTCGTCTGATCAAATAGGGTCTGACTAGCCATGGTTGCGGCGGCTAAGGCTGATACTTGCCAATCATCTAAGGGGCCAAGCGTTGCATCGCTGTTTGCCCCATAAACCGCCATGACAAATAGTCGTAAAACCGCTCTCTCACGATCATAGTGAATCATCCGGCAAATGGCGTAAGCCGTACTATCATGCTTGCTGGTTAAAGCCACGAAGGGCGAGGGCACAAAGCTTTCGGCTTGCTCACCCTTAACTAAGGCAATATCGCGGATATCCCCTTGGCGAACGCTTAAAGCACCATCCACATCAGCAAGCAAAAACCCAAGTTCTGTGAGTTTGCGCAAACGCTCTGTTATCGGCCCTAAAATCTCATTAAGCCGTTTAAGCCCCATAGCCAACACTTCATTATTGGCTTCATCAAAGCTAAAGCTTTGGCCTTCAACCTTTAATAGACGCGTGTCAAGATCGCGCACCAAACGGTTCCAGCGCACATCATCTAAAATATCACTACCGCGTACACAATAGGCTGGATAGCGGCTTTCTGGGTGTTTCTTTTCTACCTGCTGCACAGCTAAAACCTTTGTTTATCTTCGCTTAAACCTCTGGCCCAACTCTAATGACTTCCTCAATCAGAGCGGGGTCAACATCTTCAAGCAGGCTTCCTAGAAAATAATTAGTACTAATGGCGGTATAGGTTGTATTATGAAGAGTCACTGGTCTATTGAATGTGACCTTATAATAGATATCGGCTTCATATTTGCTCTCTTGTGTCGTCTTTGCCATGAGTCTTCTCCTTTACGCTGTGCGACCAATATCAACGCGCTCTGCTACGTGATAGGTGTTAAGTGGGCTTTTAGTGGTGCCGGTAATCTTGATTTTATAGGCTTTGAGGGAGGTAAACTTAAATTGCCAGCGCCGCTCTATCGCGTTGGGATCTTCAGTTTTATAATCCTTGACGCTACTTGGCGCGGTAAGGCTTTTAAAATCATCACCAGCCATAAGTCGCACAACGCATGTGTGGTTAGTCTGCTCGTAGTCTTCAAGCCTTAAGCGCACCTCTACAAGGGTGACGCCTGTAGGCATTGTGCGTGCCTTTGAGATATGGGTATAATCTGTGCGTGCGCGCGCTGTTGTGATGCTTGACGCAGAGCCAAAGGTAAAGCTTGGCATAAGGTCAGTTGTTCCAATGAACACCAAGCGCGCTTCATAAAGCGGGTTAAGACCGAGCAAGAGGTTTGGTGCATCGCTAGCAATGGGTCTCCATTGGCCTTCAACACGGATTTGCCACACCAATTGACAGCCTTCGGGCACAAAGCTTTCGGCCAAAATATCAACATCACCAATGCCGCCTTCCAACACCCATGGCTCCACTTGCACTTCTGCGCGTGTTGCGTTGAAATGGGCATAATAAAGGCGCATAGCAAGATCAATTTTAGCGTCGCCCATAAACCAGCCGCCGCCATCGCCCGAATAAAAATATTGGCCTTGGCCATATTTATTGCCATTGATCGTGCAGGCCATATGCGCACCATCTGTTACCAAAACCAAAGCATAGCGGCCTTTGGTCACAAAGACGGGGCCTATAGGGACTTTGGTCTCATGGGGATAGACTTTAAGATCCTCTACTGCGATCTTGACCCGCGCCAACACCTTGTTCAAATCAGGTGCGCCGTGATCGGTTTCTGTGATCAATACATGGATGTCACCCGTTTTAGCGATTTGTGAGAAGAACAAATCAATATGGGTCAACCAACCATCCTGTGCATTGAGCCATGTTTGCGCGGCAATCGTGCCGTTTAGGGTGAACGTTTCCACCTGCGCATCCCAATAGGCTTCATCATAACTATCATACCAAAATTGGGTCACCCGCACATAGCCCGTATGGGCGGCGGCGTTGCGACGATCTTCTGGTGTTACTTCCCATGTCTCACCATCCCTGCGAAAGATCCCCGTAACGGGGTCATAGCGCCCCGAATTCCACCAAGAAGAATTGGTGCACACCGACCTTGTAACCCCATAGCGTATGCGTGTGCGGGTGCGGGTCTTTTGCACCATGTTCACACCGCTTCGCACCGTATATTGCGAAAGGATAATCTCACCATCCTTACCCGCAAGATCAAGCCTTAGTTTAGGACTATAGGCGGGAAGCGCAAAATTGCCATTAAGCATAACACGCGGCTCTAATGGATTAAGCAAGTTGATATTAGCTTTGCGCTCAGCCGCGTTGCCAAAGCGTATACCTTCTTCAACCTTACAAAGATACTCAGGGGTGTTGGCTATCACTATCGGATTGCTTAAGGCTTAAATAGTGATCAGCACCCCAAAAGGACATATCTTCAGGCATGCCAACCCGCGCCTTGAGGCGACCAATATCAGCGGCGGCATTAAAAAACTCATCTTGGCGCACCACGCCTTTAAGGCTTGATGCTAAGGCGGTCATATCGGTATCCAGCGTATCAATGCGCTTACCTGTGTTGTGCATCCAGCCTTTCACATTTGTGATATCGGTTTGTACCTTCTCAAGCGAGATAATCCTATTCTCTTGCACCGCTTCAATTGAGGCTATGCCCGCAGGTGTGAGCGTGACATAGGCTACAGGTACCACAGCGCTATCAAGGATGGGCGGTTGTGGATTGGCGTTCTCAATGCCTTCTACCGCATTAACCTCTGCAAAGCGCTGATTGACGGTCGCTACGGGGCGTGGTTCGATCTTATTTGACCATTCATCTGACTCTTTATCCGACTTCTCCTTTACGAGAAAGGTAACTGGTTCAATAGCGCTATCAAGCGTTTTGCCCCAAACCGCAATGGTGACAATTTTCTTAGTGATGGTTGGTAGGTAGTTGGCAAGGGATAAAATCACCCCATTATCTTCTTGGCGCGCATATACTTTGCCATTGTAATAAAGCCTGCCTTCGCCAACCGTTACCTCCATGGGGCCGGTCTTGGCTACGGGAAAGTTCCAAAATTTGGTGGTGCTGGTGATTGCATCATGGACAATATGATCCAAACCCTCGCGCGCAAACTCACCAATATTATTGAGAGAGTCTGAGGTCATTTGTTGTTGTGGATAAAAGATGGCGGTCTTTTCCATAAAATACTCCTAAAGCTGAAAGGGTAGCGCGCTATTAAACCGCACCGATCCATTAAGCGGTGTTTGGTCATCAAAGCGGCGGGGACGCGTGGTTTGCCATGTCACCAAAATTTGGTCGCGTTGTGCTTTGGAAAGGGCAATAGCGCGCGCGACCTGTTGCATTTGGCTGTGGTCTTCGTGTATAAAAAGCTCTTTCCTAAAAAGCTCACCCCCAAGAAACTACTGCGTGGCCGGCTCTTAACCTTTAAATCAATAGCCACTTCTGCCTGATAGGCGGGCATAGAAAGGCGGCAATGGCCAAGAAAAGCACCGGTAGTGCGCTTAGCCCATGTTGGCTTTTGCTCATAAAGCGCAATAGAGTCATAGATCATCTCATGGGCTTTGGAGGGCAATAAAAAGTTGCGCCCTAGAAAACGCGTTGTTCCTTTGCCACAAAACATGCCATAGGCATCCTCGCCTTTGCTTGACATCCGCTTAGGTCGCACGTCCATAGGTTCAAGAGAGGCGCTCACCCCATTAGGCCATAGGGGCGAGGTTTGATCATAGTAATCCACGTCTTGGCGTATTGTGATAATTTGTGGCTCTCTCTTACAAACACCTAAAAAGCTACGCCCCATCTTGCCTAAGAAGGCGCCCTGTCCAGCCTCACCTGCTAACAGAAAGCGCTCAACACCTGCTTTTGCCTTGCGGGTAAGTCAATTTTGGTAAGCGGTGTCTCCTTACCATTCTGCCACAAACTAGCGCGCCGCCCATAAAATTGGCGTGCGCGCGATGGCAATAGAAAACTATGGTTTAAAAAGCCCTGCCCACAAAAGGCCTCACCTTGGGCAAGAAACCGCTCTTTTACAAAGCGAATGCGGATTTGTGGTTGCTCGCTATGCCACGCCTCTAGCTTGTCTTTGCTCATGCCTTCTGACAAAAACATCCGTTGCGGGGGTGTGACAATTTGGCGTAGTTCACTACCAACCAAGGCAATATAGGTTTTTAATCCTGCCGCCGTGCCTTTAATGCGCTGGAGTTCAAAGGCGCGGGCAATGACTTGGCGCTTTTGGGCGATCGTCCATTGGTCATTCCATATCTCAATGCCAAAGCGAAACGCCAGCCATGGCAAGAGATGTTCCGCAATAGCATCAGGATTGGTAAAATCAGCCAAAGCATCAATCGGTAAGCTTGAAAGCTTGTTGCTTGTTCTAGATTGCGCTCAAAGGCTGTTGACCTTGCCGGCAGAAGCGAACTAAACGCTGACATGGTCAATCTCCACCGCGATATCTGTGGCTACAGCGATTTCGAAACTCTTACAAAGCTGATCAACGCTTGGCGCTTCAAGCACCACATTTTGAATGCCTGTGCTTGTTAGAGCGGCAATAAGGCCAGAACGCGTTGCGCTATAACCAACCTTTTGCACCTCTTGCAAATAGGCTTTTAAGCGCTTTAGGGATTGCTCTTTCACAACGCCTTGGTCGGGACCGGGATAAATTGTAAGCTTGGCGGCAATAGAATAAGGCTTTGGAACCGCCATAGATACCACAACATGATCGGTTAAAGGGCGTAAATCCTCTTGGTTTAAACGCGCACGCACCATCTTTAAAATCTCATGATCGGGGCGGCAAAGGATACGTGTAAACGCGCTTTGCTCTGGTTGAGCAAATAAAGCACGCCCGATCACCGTTTTTTCTTCTGTACCATCCTTCACATCTTCATAAGCAAGAAGGCTAATGTTCACCTCACCTAAGTTCTGACTATCAACATTAGCATGCACAATCGCTGTTGAAACGCTCATCGTGTGGAACAAATAAGCCCGTCTTGGACCAGCGGTTGAAAGGCCGCTTAGTGCTTGCTGAATGCGCGAGCGAAAGCGCGCGTCCGTCTCTCTATCAAGGCGCATAACATTGGCAAAAGCACCCATAACATCAAGGTCATGTCCGCGCGCGCTCACAATATTATTAGCGCGTGCCGCATCGTTAATGCGTTGGCGCAATAAAAACTCCCGATAGCAAAAGGCTTCAATCACCTTAATTGCGGGATCGCTCTCAAGCACACTATAATTTGGCTCTAACGCTTTTAACTTAGCAATGGCAGCTTGGCGAATGGCTTCATAAGAGACCTCTTCAACAAAGTCAGGGGCAGGAATTTGCGTTAAGTCTAATGTATGGAAATAGGCGTTTTGGCTCATTGTAAAACCAGCCCTTCCATTTTAATAGGCTTGCCGCTTGGCATGTAAAGCCCGTCAAAACTGATCTCAACACAGCCCGCTTGGGGCATAGTATAAGAGATCGTGTTCAGCTTTAAACGCGGCTCATATTCTTTAAGCGCTTGGGCTACAGCCATATACAGATCCACAGCAAAAAATGCATTCACTGGCTGGTCAAGTAAGCGCGCTACATCGCTACCATAGGCGCGACGCATCACACGGCTTCCTTTAGCAGTCATTAAAATATCAATCAGCGATTGCCGCAGATGATCCATACCAGAAAGCGGCTTTCCACTCTCTCTATCCATGCCAATCAACATAATATCTCTCTATTGCGCTGGGAATTCTAAGAAGTCGCGCACGTTCTTCTCAAGCTTACCATTTTGATCTGATCAGCAGGAATGTAAGTCGCGTAAGCACCTGCTTCTTTGTGTAAAACATCTTCATATTCTATCCAGTCTTCTTGGGCAGGGGCCATTGAATGCGTAATATAAAGCACTACGTCGCCTGTCGCCCCCAAAGCATAGGGACCGTTAGGAAGGTTTACAAAACGATGAAGACCTCTTGATACAAGGGTAGTATCATCTTTCAAAACAACATTAATTTCCTGAGGACGCGCATTTAGAGTTTCGCTAAACTGGATCCAAGCAGAAGGGGTGTGGTCGCAGTGACTAATATCCAACTTACGTAATATTTTATAAAACCATAGGCGAAAATATTTACGCCAAAGCGCGCTTATAATAATTGTCCCAAAAAACGCAGGGATAGCCGGAAAAGGTTCAGCCATACCAAAATACACGGCGGCTTTATAAAAACTCGCACCAATCAAGCCAAAGCAAAGGGATGGAAAGAAGATGTTTGCGGTTCTATCATCCGTGTGTATGCCGTTATTGGCAATATGATACCCAACGTATCCACAAGCTAATATAGCCCATATCTGCCAGACTAGAAGAAACAATACAGGATCGCTCATACTATCTCTCTATTGCGCTGAGGTAGTGATAGAGCCACCGACCGCAACGCCACCATGCACGTGGCTTTGCCCAATATTGCTACCATTATGGCTAAGCGTGCCTGATTGAATGGCGACACCACCTGCTTGTAGGCGCATTTGATTTGCGGCTTTGGTGGTTACATTTTGTGCTTCTATCCCCAAATCACCATCAGTTTTAATGCTAATGCCTTTGGGCAGTTTTGTTTGCATAGCTTGTGCATTAATCCCGATCGTTTCATCGGTAGTAAGCATAATGCCACGCGGCGCGTAAATCTCTAGCACGCCATCCTTAGCGCTGATCTTAGCGCCGCCCTCAATGGCAAGGCTAAAGCCGCCACCACTGCTAATAGACACATCAAATGTGCCTTTGTCCGCAATGGTCATTGTATAGCTATGGCGTTCATCATCATACTCTATTTGGCTTCCATCAGGATAAACGGTGCGGTGTAGGTTGCCTTTATCGGCCGCTTGAGTAGTCTCGGTCGCAAGCGCCCCTACAATCACCCCTTGCGCCAAATCACCGCTTGGACACGCCATAACAACTTGCTCGCCCACATCACGCCCGCTCCATTGGCGGGTCTTGCCCGCACGCGGCTGTATATCGGGCAACCAATCGGTCTCAAGGTCACCACTTTTAACACGGTAGCGCCCATTCTCATGATTGGCTTGTGATACACTACCAACCACCACTAAACCAGCAACGCGCCGCTCTAAATCAATGAGACGACGATACAACTCGCTATACATCTATAAAGCCTCTTGATAATCATTGCGGTGCGAAAGCCCCGTATCGGGCTCATAGCTATAGCGCACGCTGTGCACCACTACCGCTTCATCGCTTGGCGCCATATGGGTGCAATAGATGATGTCGTAATAAAGGGTCGCCCAAAGGGCAAGTGTCGTTCCTTTTGCGCCCCCATGATACTCCCATTGGGTCAATAAGCAGCTTTCTACCAATCTATTAAGATTAGGCGCTTAGAGAGAATGGTTTCGACATCCCATGTCAAACGATCCATATCATCTTCCTGCTCATAGCCCGCTATGCAACATTCAATCGCTATATGCAGGGTACGCCGCCGCATACCGTAGTCTTGCACTTGCTCAAGGTCTAAATCCTCACCTAATGTGTAAACAAGTAGAGCAGGGAATATATCTTTGTTAAGCGCAAACGCCCGTTGCGCAAACACATTCTTGCCAGCTATGGTGTTTCCAGCCTTAAGCAGGTCAATAATCGTGTTGCGAATAAGTAGGCGATGGGTGCTCATATTATAGCGCTTCCTATCAGGCGTGGTCTTCTACTAAAGCCACTTTCATCATACCGCTGGTCGAGGTGATCACATCACTAATGATGAAGGTCTCCTGATCCAAAACAACCCTATCACCTTGTTTGGGGGCACCGCCTATATCGCTAAGGCGAATATCAAGCATTTTAATAGGATTGGTAAAATCTGTTGTGCCATAGACGGGGTCTTGCGCATAGGTCTCATCATAAATGGCGCTTATGCTAAAAACTTCGCCCGTAGTTTTGCGTGTATAGGTTAGAGCCCTGCCAAAGGTCTCACATAAGACATCATTCATGGCCTTAAGGTTAGCGTTCCAGTTCTCAATCATGATTAAGCCTGCTATTGCTCTGTGCACCAAGCCGATCAAGGGGAATAATTTTTATTATGTTGTCTCCATCATGGATATCAACAAAAGGGGCATTGCATAGGCGCGTTTCAAACACACCAAGGCCTTTAAAAAAGCCTTTTACATTTTTTGATGCAGGTGGCTTGGCTTTAGCTGTTTCTGGCGCCTTAGAAAATCCAATGCCGCGCAATAACATTTGCGGCTGAGCACAAATAAACAAACCATTGCTAGAAATACGCGGCCGTATCCACGGGGTTTGCGCATCACCCATGAAAACCTCTGTATACATCTCAAGCACGCTATCATGAGCGCCTTCTACCGCGTCGTTGCGCGTGAAGATCTCGTAAAAAAGCCTCCCATCCCTTGCGGGATGAATTGACATTCATTGGACTTCATACCGATTGCATCGGGTATGCCAAAGCGCGCACGTCCCTCATAATCACTAACGCCATGATAATCCATGAATGTAATACCACCATAGGTAAAGCCGCCCTCAATGGCCTGAGCCTGTACCTGTGGGTGCTGGATAAGCGCATCGTAAAATGCCTCTCCACATAGGGCAAGGGCACTTCCATTTGTGGGGAAGGCACCATGGCAGGCGCGTTTCATCGCCTCTATCACATGGCTACAAAGACTTGCAATGTCTGTGTCACTATCATCAAGGTTAAATTGGATAGGCTCTGGCCGCTTAATGCCAAAAACATCAAACCAATCAACCAATACACTGCCATTCACGTCATAAACTACGCCTTGCATGGCACCAAAGCGAAAGATCTCAAAGATTAGGTCCATGTTTTCGATAAGGGCAGGAATGGCCGCTTTGGCCTTTGTCAATAAGACCTTATCAATCTCTTGAGCAGAAAGCTTAGACCCATCTTGCAATGGGTCTAAGGTAATCAAGGCCTCGCGTACAAAACCATGGATGATGATAGAGCGCGTCTTCTCTTGCACAGAAGCTACTTGCGCGTGCAACACCCCCCGCTCAATAGGGCGAATGACATCGTCTTTTACCTCAAGCCCGATAATCTCTTGAGCACCAGTCTCAGCAGAAATGTTATCCAGCCCAAGCGCAGACAATACTTGCAACCTATCCATTGTTCATCCTAAAGCGTTTTGTTTAATTGCCTTTGTTGTAGTACTATGTTATACATGTATGACAAGGGCACTAATTATGGAGAGAGAACGTTCATGCTAGCAGTGCGATTACCCGAAGACTTAGAACAAAGGCTCTCCCAATTAGCGAAGCAAACGGGGCGTAGTAAGTCTTTTTATCTACGAGAAGCTCTAAATAATTATATTGATGATCTCGAAGACCTTTATCTAGCTGAACAAAGGATGACGGAATTACGCTCAGGTAAAAGCAAGGCAATACCTCTAAAAGATGTTTTGGCTGATTATGACATGGGCCATTGAATTCGTTCCCGCGGCTGTGCGAGAGTTAAAAAAGCTTGATAAACAAGTAGCACAGCGGATTTTAACAGTTCTTCATGAGCGCATAGCACCCCTTGATAACCCCCGTAGCATAGGCGAGGCATTAAGGGGGAATCGTTTGGGCGAGTTCTGGAAATACCGTATCGGCGATTACCGTATTATTGCTAATATAGAGGATAAAACTCTTACCATTGTTGTTTTACGCGTTGGTAATCGCCGCGCTATTTACCGCTAGCTCTAATGGTTTATTTCTTTGTCACGCCTTTGATGAGCATTTCGGGGCGTGTACAGATAAAGAGGGGGTAGCTATAGACTTCAGGTCGCACCCAAAAATCACGCGCTATGTCGCGGATGAGCATTGAGTAAAGGGGGCGGCCGATGGTATTAGCAAAGGCAAAGCTCTCACAAGGCGAGAAGGCCTGTTGGAACACCCCAGGTGTATTAACGGGCACAAATTGGCATTCATTAGGTCTAATCCCTAAAGCACGTTTTGTACCTGCTTGTGCTTTATCGTCATAATCATCAACGCCACGATAGTTGATAAAGCGGATGCCACCATAGTCAAAACTTGCAAAAGAACCGCTTTGTAGTACCGATGCGGTCGCCGCTCCAAAAGAGCGGTTAAGGGTTTGGGCATTTTGGGTATTGAGAAACGTTTCACGCACGGTTTTATGGTTGGTGAGATCATCAAAAAACTTATCGCCACAAAGCCCTATGACACTAGAGCCTAAACGATAAGCCCCTTTTGAAGCCCGTTGCATTGTCCGAATAATCTCACGACAAATGCGCTCAACTTGCGTTGTTTCGCTATCCAAAGCAAAGTTAATATCTTGGGGAGGGGTGATACCCCATTCCTTAAACCAATCAATAATCACCGAGCCATCAGCATCAAGAACAACCCCTTGGATTGCACCAAACATATGGCTTTCAAGGGTTACTTCCATATCGCTTGTTAGGCGATCTTGAGCGCGCGATATATATTCAATGGCGGTTTCTAATTCGCTCTCACTGCCAAAAGCCCGTACGTTTTGGATTTCAGAGGCAGACAAAGTATTGCCCTTGGCAAGACGCACCGTTCTAAATGCACGGATATCGCGGCGCTCGCGTCCCGCTTCTTCCAGTGGTGCACCGCGCTCTGATGTACGAATGATTTGCAATTGGTTATTGCGTCGTTCAATGGCCACATGGGTTGTGGAAATAGGCACATCATCAAACAGCTTAAGAGAGCCAATGAGATCTGGCTTAAAATCATAATAATCCAGTGCTTTGGTCATGTTTATTGCCGAAAAGGCATCATCATTAAAGATATCTATTTGCATGGGGCTTTGTCCTTTAGCGTAAAATGATGGTTGCTAACGCCAAGGCATCTATGGCTTTTTGACGTTGCTCTGTTGTTATTTTTTTTGGCCAAATTAGCTCTCCGATGCTTTGACCGCCGTTTGCCGTAGCGTAACAACAGCGCGCCGCGGTGTGGATGAAGGCTCAACATTGTCATAGGCAATAGCGCTTGCTACTTCGCTACCATCGGTTGCCGTTGGGTTTAGCGGCACATACTGGCCATTGCCAACAAGCTTGGCCATCACCGTGCCTGCCTCTACTTGATCTCCCGCGGCAAAGGTGACGCTTTCACGGGAAAGGTGGATATCGTCGCTAATGAGATAGGCGCCCGTGCGGCGCCCTTCATAAAGAACATTTGCCATTCTACACTTTCCCTTTTTTCCATTTCCAGATGCTGAGTTTCTTTGATTGGCTGATCTCGCCCGCACTTGTGTTTGCATAAGGAGAGATTGTTTTACTGCAGCTAGCTTCTACTAAGGCGTCTAGAACATGCTGTTGGGCTTGTTCTACGCTCAGCCGCTTATCGATAGCCGCTTGAGCGTTAAAGCGTGCTCCAAGGCTCTGCGCTTGTTTCTCTATTGCAAGCAAGCGGGCACAGCGCTGGCGCTCGTGCTTTATCCCAGCCTTGCTAGGGCGGCCTTGCGGCTTGTCTTTCTTGTCTTCTTCTTCGTCATCTTCTGGATCGGTGCTTTCGCCGGAGTCGCGTTCTTCATCGTCGTCTTGTTCTTCATCACCTGTGTCGTCCTCGTCGTCTTCTTCTTCATCAGGCAGGGTGTCTTTGCGTTTTTTTTTTTTTTCGATTGCATCGTCATCATTTTGCTCGAGGCGGTAGTTTCGGTAAGCCATACGTTTTGTCCTTCTTGCGTTTTTGTGGTCTCTATGAGTTGTTGTAAAGCTGTATCAAATGTTCCAAGACGATCAGCCAAGCCCTGTGTGAGTGCCTCTTGTCCTAAAAATGTGTCGGCACGTGTATCAATGATCTGCTGGCGTGAACATTTGCGCGCCTTTGCCACCAGATCGACAAACATATGATAGAGCGTATCGCAATCCTCTTGGATTTTAGCCCGTGCGCCATCGCTTAAGGGTTCATGCGGATTGCCATCTACTTTATTTTCCCCCGCAAATATGTAAGTCCAGCGCAGCCCTTCTTTTGCATCCGCCTTAGATTGATCCATATGGGCTGTTACCACCCCGATAGAGCCCACATCACTTGTCCGGCTTAGCCATATTTGCTCAGCCGCACAACTGATGGCATAGGCGGCTGAACAGGCCATTTCATTAGCATGCGCCCAAATAGGTTTTTGATAGCTACGCGATAAAGCACGCCACTCCTCCACAAGATCAAAGACGCCGCCCGCTTCACCGCCATAGCTATCAATATCAAGTAAAACAGCGCGCACATCCGGTGCGCTCACCGCTTCTATAAAGCTTGCCCGCAAGCCATCATAAGAGGTTAGCCCCGATTGTGCGGCCATAAAGCCGCCACGGCGCACCAAAGTGCCATGAACAGGAAGAATAGCGATGCCGTCCACTACTTGATGTGCTTCAGGCAAGCGTGTCTCATCACTATTCTTGATAAAGGCACCGATTTGCCCTGTAAGGCGCGGCGAAAGCGCGCTCAAGATTGTGTCTAGCTTTTCTGGGGTAATCATATGCGGGCGGTTATAGAGCCGCGCAAGACAATGCACAAAGTCCATCTGATACCCTATCGCTTTAGGCCGCATTCTCAGATATGAGAGCGTTTTGTTTATCTTCGTCATTGCTATCATCATCAAGCAGGACGGTTGTGGGGGCTGGGGTCTCAGTATCAAAATGCAGACCACGCCTTAGTGCTTCGCTTCGCTCTTCTTCAATCTCTGTGTAAATATCATCGCGACTATAGCCACGCTCATTTAAGGCTTGCGTTAAGCTTTTTAGACCCGCACGGATTTCTTCCTTCTCGGCGGCGATGTCCTTTAACGGATCGACCATTTCCAATTGCGCGGCATGGCTCTCTGATTGCAACCAAGGTAAGGGATTGTGATCATAGTCGGGTAAGTCTATGGCACCCACCAATACAGCCATTTCCACAAAGCGCTTCCACACGATGCGGTTTAATTGAAAGGCCATGACATTGGCTCGCCATTGCCTAATATGGCGACGAAACTGAATAATGGATGTGCGCACATTGGAGAAATTGCCCCGCGTCACATCGCCGCTCACCGTTGAATAGGGCATGTTCAGACCAGCGCAGATTTTTAACAAATTGCGGTATTGAAACGGTTCATAAGAGCCGCCCACCTCGGCGGGCGCAGAAAAGCGAATATCTTGGCCATTCTCTAATACCGTAACCAAGCCTGGAGCCAGTTCAATGGTGTCTCCTTCACCACCGGCTAGGGAGGCTGTATTCATAGTGCGCTCCGCTTGTACATCTGGGGTGAGCGGATTACTCTCACCACCTAAAATAAAAGCGGTAAAAAGCGCTGTGGTCTTTTTGCGATCAAGCTCAGCATCATCATAAGCGGCCAATTGAAACAATTGCACCATACTGCGGGTGATCTTTGGTGTGCCGCGCAATTGTTGGGCTTGTCGGCGTTTTAATATGGATGATATAGGGGGGGCTTCTATGCGTACCCGCTCTTGCATTCCCTCTGCAAGCCTTCCATTGGGTACTATGTCATAGGGATGATAGCGGAAAAAATGGTAGGCAATGCGATCACCAAATGCATTAAATTCAATGCCCATGCGGATATGATGCCCAGGTATTTCTGCGGGGCCATCATAGGTTACATCCAATAGCTCTGCAGGATAGATTTCTAGCTTGAGCGGAACAGCGCTACACGCGTCTAGCGGAACAGGGCGCAAGCGCACAAAGACTTCACCCGCAAGAAACACTTCGCGGGCAATGGTGGCCTGCATCCCGTAAAAATCACTAACCCCCTCATAATCAGCCTCATCAACCCACTGCCACCACAAATTCTCTAATGCGCGCTTTTGGGCTTCAAAGCCTTTGATGCGTGGTACAGGCTTAATCCCATCATTGACCGCCGCTGATACCCATTCATCAACCGCCGCACCATAGATGCTATTATTATCATAAAGGCTACGGGAGCGAGCAAGAACGGTTTGGCCTTCGGCTTGGATCGCCCTATTAATGTGAGTCTTTGTGGGGATAAAGCCACGTAAGCGGCGGCTACGGCTTGCCGCATCAAAATAGGGTCCACTGCCAACCATCACCTGAAAGGCGTTGGCCATCCGCTTAATAATACCTGCCATTAATAACCTCGGCCTGCCGCGATATAAAAGAGGCGCGCTTTCGGGCGGCCTTCTAATTGGGCGATTTCTGCATCCAAAGCCGCCAATGATAGCTTATTCTCGCTCACCGAGCGGTTATAGATCTGCTTGTCGCCATGGCGTATAGATTGGGCGGCAGAATAAAGGCCTTCTGCCAGCGCATCACGCTGCTGTCTTAGCCGCTTTAACCGCGCCTCTATGTCTTGCATATCAAACCTCGTTCATAGCATATACGAACTTCTCATCATACGCGGCCGCCGCCGTATAGGTGGTGCTGGCGGGGCAAGAACTTCGTCCTTATCAAAGGATAGGCGCGCTCTATCATCTTCTGTTCTAAAGCTTGCGCTTGTTGCTCTAAGGATATCCCCATCGCCGATAAGCCGCATAGCGCCGCATAGGCATAGACGCGGCAATCCAATGCCTCATTGCGGGCATTATTGGCCTTTACCCAGTCTATCTTTGGTTGACCCTTGCTATATTTTGTCTTTTTGCGCTCTGCTGTTAATTGCTGGAAGTATTCTAAGTCACGCTCGATATGGAAGTGGCAGGCACCATAGCCAACAGCATCAGGCCCCGTCCTTTTAAGACGCGCCATAACCATATCTTTAGCGGCGCTCACACCAATGACATAAAGATTGATCTTTCCATTATTGTTGTGGGTTGGTCGTTTGGGCCACACGGTAGACGTACTATTACTACTCCCTTTAATGCCCCATATATTATGGCCTTGACGCGGTCGCACATAATCATACACCGCTTGCGTATTTGAGCCCCCCGTATCAACACACGTCGCATGGATCAGCAGACCATTGTCTAAAGCAGGATGGGGCCAACGCCTACTAAGATACGTATCTAGATGGTGCCAAACCTCTGCTGCCGATGGGTCGCCCAAAAAGATTTTATAATCAATGTTCCAGCTCTCTTCATCACGCCCCCAGCCAACAAGCTCCAACTCCAAGCGATCAGGTTGCACATCAACACCACAGGTTAGAATGGCCACCTGCGGCGGTAAGAGTGGGTATTCTTCGCGCAAAGCGTAAAGCGCGCTAGCATCCGTTCCCCCAGCATCATACTCTTCCCAAGGTTCGCCCAATACAGTATTGACAAAGGATTGTAGTTTGGCAGGGTCCTTGGCCTCTAGAAATGCGCGTGCGCATTCGCCCCACGTAAACCATGGCGAATAAAGCGCCGATAGGTGATAGGAGCGAAAGTTGTTATAGCGGCTCTGTTTGGTTGCTACCCAACGCGCGCCATTGGCTTCGCTCAGCAACGCCGCTTTGTGATGTTCCTCATGAATAGCACCACAATGGGCGCAAAAAAAGTGGGCCTCCTCAGGCTTGTCTTCAGGCCAGCGGATCTGTGCCCACGTAATAGGTTGTAGCTCATGACACTCTTTACAGGCAACGTTATAATAACGCTGATCACCCTTCTCGAATTCGGCTTTAATACGGCTGGTCTCAAGGCTTGCTGGCGTTGAGAGCATAAATACTTTACGCCGCGGGTAGCTTGCCGTACGACGAAGAGCAAGCAAGGGTAATGGGATCGCCTTCATCATCAACATTAAACGGATACCCATCAACCTCATCAAGCACCAAATAACGAATAGACATAGAGCGCAAGCCCACCGCTGAATTAGCACCCGTCAAGTTTAATGAACCGCCTGCAAACTCCTTCATAAACAGCGTATTGCCGCTATCGCGCGCGCGTGGTGGGGCAATGCGCTCTGACAAAGCCTTGCTGTTGCGTATCATATGCTCAACACGCATCTTTGAGAGCTTCTTTGCCATATCTACCGTAGGCATCACATACAGAATGGGGCCAGGCGAATGGTGTATGGCATAACCGCAGAAGTTTAGCGCCGCTTCTGACATACCAATTTGCGCGCCCTTCATAACAACCGTCGTCTCAATGCTTGAATAGCTCGACAGATTGTCCATGATCTCGCGCAGATAAGGCGTTCTTGATGTCCGCCATAGGCCAGCTTCTGCACTTGCTTGTGTCGACAAATAACGATGGACGTCCGCCCATTGAGACACCGTATAGGCGGGGTCAGAGCGAAACCCTTCTTTAAAGGCTGCCCAAAGCTTAACGAGGTTTCGGGCTTGGTAATCCTTGTTTATGCTCATGTTCAACCCCATCACCTCTGGGACGCAGGCCTATGGGGTCAGGCATTATCCCTTCCTGAAGGGCTTTGCAAATTTTGGTCAGAGCCTCATTCTGTTGCTTCATATTCACTGGTGTTCTGAACATTGTCGCTTTCCTCTTCTTCGTCGACTTTTGCAAAATCAGGCATAGGAATCGTATCAAGCTCTATCAAAGCATCGCGCATATGCTGTTCTAAAACTATGGCAACCTTGTTATGGTCACACTCTAACGCGCTGGCAATATCACCACTGTGGCGGCTTGGAAACAACATCAGCATATCACGACAGCTACGGGCAAATACAAATGCCTGCCGCTTAGCATAATCTATCGGCACATAGTCCTGCTTCTTGACCTTAAGTTCAAATTCTACCTTCTCTGCTTGGGCAAGAGTTAAGCGCGACTTAACTTCGTTAAGATCAAGGTTAACAACTTCACCGACTTTACTCTTTTTATAGGCGGGCGCAATGTTGGCTTTAATCCATGCTAAAGCTTCATCAACGAGGATGAATTGACCATCATCGCTTGTGGGCAAACCCTTCTTTACAAGTTGGGTTATATAGGCCTTGCTAACCCCTAGACGCTTAGAGAATAGGGCGCGTCGCTCTTTTACATTGGAATTATTTTCTAATTCTAGCTCTGACATTTTTGTAAAAAATCTCCAAAGCCGCATAGAAATGCTTTGCAAAATAGCTACGATAATCCCAACAAAATTAGCGTCAAATAATTGTATTTTGTTTCAATGAGTTAACAAGTTAAGTGATTTAAAAATCCCTGACGCTAGAAAAATATCGCGCTGCGCATCGACCCGCCTATGCCCCCCCCGCGGGAAGTACCTTGGCAATATTAGAATATTTTTCTAATTATTGGAAAATTAAACCCACTTCACTTAAGCAGAGCCTTGTTGATGTTCTTCTGCATGGTCTCTTGAAACATCGTGCTAACCATCTGCGCTACTTTAGCCTGCATACCATCGCGGGTCATAATTGATGCGGCATTAACACCTAGAGGCCTGATCAAACGCGGCACAAGTTTTGTCTTACCATTAGCTAAGCGCACACGCTTAGTCTTGCTTGGATCGCGCATGAATACATGATTGTTTAATTTAGGCTTTAGCGGCGTACGGTTGGGGAAGGTGCCGCCATGGTCAAAATAGCCTGCAAACATCTGCTTGCCACCAAGCAGTTCAACCTGCATACCGATGCTTGCTTGCTCCTCATGCTTAAACAGCTTAAGCGGGATATCTCCATAGAGCACAATCATCTTAGAATAGAGTTGCTGGGGCGTAGCTTTCGCTGAACGCCTCACCTTATCATTCAAATAGTTCTTGCGGTATTTGGCAGGTAGACCCGCTTTCTTGCGGATCATGGTGATTGTTTTGGTACGCGCCTTGCTAAGCGTATTATTGATAGAGGCGCTTGCTACTTTGTGTAATTGCGTCTCACCTAAGACATCCAACATGTTATTGGCGTCTTTTAGATCAAAGCGCACAGTGACAGCCTCGTCGTTACTGAACGCCATGGATCACCTCTATGCACTGCATCGTCGGGAAAGGTAAGTGAAAATGTTCGTTACAAAGTCGAACCAAAATTTAGGCGAAATCTTCACAGCACCTAATGTCAGTTTCTATTTATGACATGCTTTTGTCAAGTAAAAAATGGCGCGACAAAGCGTTGAGAGCTAAACGAAGAGCACCTACCAAATGTGATACATCCATATCATCCTCAACGATATACTGAATAGCCGCGAATAGATTGTCATCGGGGTTATCAAACTGCGCTTCTTTAAGAGCGAGCCGCGCATCTTGCCACCGTTTGGTGCATTTGATAACCCATTCTTCTACAGTTCCTGTAAAGTCTTGGCTTTGTGGTCTATCATAATAGCCATGAGCAAAACCCTTTGCACAAAGATAATTATTGCGCACCTGTAAATACTTTTCGGCGGCGTCGTATTGCGCTTCACTCAACCCTTGCTCACGTCCTAGCAAACGCAAACGGCCAATAGAAGTTGCCGCTAATGGGTTCTTCGCATCTTCCAATGATAGGCCTGCATGCTTTGCACGCATCCTTAGGGCTAGTAAATCAATTGGTTCATTATCATTAGCACCACACGTGTAAAACCACGGCCTGAACGCGATATCCGTCCACTAGGTTCACGAGCCACGCCTTCAATCCGTGGCCGACCTCTCGCTTTCTTGCGCTTCTTAATTGCCATGCCTCGCTCCCTTTCCTTAATAATATCAATATATTACCTATTAATACATAGCACACACTATATATTGATGCAAAAGAGCAATGTCTAGGCCAAAACCTATAGCTTAGAAGCAATGTAGCGATTAAGACTTACACGGTTTTCTGCCGCCTGAATAGCAAGCGAACGGTGTAGCTCTGGAGGTATTCTCAATTGAAACTTACCACTAAATGATTGTAAAGAAAATGGTGTAGGAACTTCTTCTTCCTGTTCGTGCATATCTTGAAGTACTTCGCCTACCAGTTTCATAATGCCTAACAAAGCTTCCTCAGCGCTGGTCGCGCACCATGATAAGGAAGGGAACTCTGCACACAAGCCGATATGCTCATTGTCTTCCGATGACCATATAACCCTATAGGTATAGTGCTTATTTTCCATGGTTAATCCTTTCTATCGCCTTTAAAGCTTGTTTTACTGATAGGCTTTAGCTTTATTATTTGATCCCTTCTGTATATTTACACGCGGATCTCCCGGCCAAGGCATTTTAAAAACAAAATGGCTAGAACCGCTATTGCGTGGCGCACCAAAAAAGTACTCACATATGAAGAACAAATCGCTGAACGCCACATTTTGCGGACGCATCCGCATTGCCTCTAAAGTTTTTTCTATCCTATTCATCATAGGCTAATTATAGTATCAATATTGATACTTGTAAAGAGTATATTTTTTTAACGTACTTGGTAAAAAGATAACGGTCTTCAGCTACTTCTATCCCCCGCCTAAAGACGGGGGAAGTTGTTTACGTTTAAGCGACCAGCAAGCGCTCGTTAGGAGCTGAAAGGTGTAGCTCTTCCAGCTTCTGAACGTCTTTTGCTAGCATGTCTCTTAGTCCTTTAAAAAGGAAATAATGCGTAGCGCGCATTTCGGCCAATTTTTTATTGATCACATCTAGCCATAGGACTTTCTGTAGACTTTCTGTAGACTCTTCGACCTTTGAGAAGGATATCTCGCGCCATATGCCTACAGCACCCATGTAAACATGATTAAGCAAATAGGCCTCTGCTTCTAGCCGATATAGTGCGGCTAATTGCTGGGCGTGTTTGTCGATACAATCTCTGATGCGTAGTGGTATCTTTGTGCGATCTTCTGGAAGGCGATAGACGGTATCATCTTCTTGCGTCAATTGTAGCTGTGGTTGATGTGCTTGTTCTAGCTCTAACCAACGGTCGACAATCTTTGCTCGCAACACTGTGCTGTAACCTGAAACAAGGATAAGGCATTCGCGCTTGGGAAGGTAGTAGCAAATCAGCTTTCGGCCAGTGCTATCCTTATATTTGCCTAAAAATGTACTGGGCTCAATTTTGAGCTCAGTAAACATTTGACGAATATCACGAATAACATTCTTGTGCTCTTTCTCGCACAGCTTTGCGATTTCGCGGCTAGACATAGTGAGTACTGATGCGTCTAAGCCTTTCGAAAGCTCTTGTTTTATTTGGGAAGTTTTTTTTGCCTTTTTGGCATTGTTCACTGAACCAGTCATGGTTTTACTCCTACGGTATTAACGTTTTCTATGAGACGCTTATAGAGGCGTCGGGTGCTAGAAAACACGGCCGTAAGTCCGTCGTTACACTTTCCCCTTGCGGGTATTGTATGGCGTAACTACACCCGACATAAGGCACATGCATAGAAGCATGACAATAAGTCGAATTGTTCGGAACGGTAAATAATTTCGGTTATTTAACCGCTTACGGTTTAAGTGTTTTCTAGGCACTTGTTCTCAACATAGCGGTTTTAGGATTTTTGTCAAGCGAGGCGGTTATAGCTGCATAAGGTCTCCAATCCAAAGGCTTTCCATGGTAATTCCCCGCTCTTAATACGTTTGCATCTCTCAAATAAATAAAAACTTAGTTTCTTTATTTCGCCTCACACCATAACCCACGATAGTAGGTTTCAATCAACTTATCACTAATAGGTGTTCCAAATTCTCCTGTATAGGTTTGCTCCCAAGGGGTGCCTTTTGCATGAGTGATATCAGAGAGCTTATAGTCACTTAAATGCCCGTAATGTTTGTAAACCCATTCAATGATTTTAATTGCTTCTGTATTTAATGTCTCGTCAGTCTTTAAAGCGGCCTTCTTGACCGTTGATTTACCAAACCGCCTAATCGCTTCATAAAGATTCGGTATAACAGGGCCATACGTCCATGCTTGAACAGGATCTTTAATCAACGGGTGGTGATAAATGCCTAACATCCAACCATGCGCGATATATACAAGTTTTAAAACTTGCGTAAGCGTTAAACTGCCGCCGTCCTCTTTTTCTTTAAGGTCTAAAAACTTATAGGCAACGGTTCGGGAGTCATAAGTTTTAACGCTTTCCATGGAATTGCCAATTCTTAATATTAAACTCTTTATTTAGATATTGTGTGATGTTGAGTAGCTATAGAAATAGTCTTCTTCTATAATTTTAAAGAAAAGGTGATTCCATGAAGAAGAAAAAAACAATATACATCCCACAATAGCTAAAAGTCTGAATATGTATCCATATTTAAATGGTGACAGAAAAATAGGTTTAGATGTTCAGCAGAAAGCAGTTCCATCCGATCATGTCAAGAATCCTCCTGCGCCTCCTAGTCTTTCCCCAAAGTTGCGCAAGAGGTAGCCCATATCCTTCTCAAGCTTACCAGCTTGATTTGATCGGCAGGGATGTAGGTCGCATAAGCGCCAAACTCTTCGTTCAATACCTCATCATACTCTCTCCACTCGTCTTGCAAAGGATTATGCGCATCAGTCACATAAAGCACAATGTCTCCTGTCGCTCCCAAAGCGTAGGGGCCATTGGGAAGATCTTCAAAGCGATATAGATCCCTGGATAGGAGGCAAGTATCGTCTTTTAAAACAACATTCAGTTCATAGGAACGCGTATTTAGAGTTTCGCTAAACTGGATCCAAGCAGAAGGGGTGTGGTCGCAGTGACTACCAGCTTACGTAGTATTTTATAAAACCATAGGCGAACATATTTACGCCAAAGCGCGCTTATAATAATTGTCCCCAAAAATGCAGGGATAGCCGGAAAAGGTTCAACCATACCAAAATACACGGCGGCTTTATAAAAACTCGCACCAATCAAGCCAAAGCAAAGGGATGGGAAGAAGATGTTTGCGGTTCTATCATCCATGTGTATGCCGTTATTGGCAATATGATACCCAGCATAGCCAGAGGCTAATGTGACCAATGTCAACCATGGTAAATTGAACAGTGCAGGATCAATCATCTTTGTTTCGCTTTCCTTGGATGAAATATTAAAATATTAATCAATGATAAGCACGCGTTTTTTGCAATCGTTTGCCTCTCTAAAACGGTATTTCATCATTGAGTTGATCATCGTAGGATAATGGCGCTTGATAGGATGCCTGTGTTTGGCCTCTGTGTTGGCCATAGGTCATGGTGCTAGCACCAGCTGGGGGCTTTTGGCTTGTGACTTGCTGTGTGTCTTGACCTTGATTACCTGCTTGACCCAGCATTTGGATAACACCGCGGTATTTCTGTAAAACAACTTCTGTGGTGTAATGTTCCACACCGCTTTGGTCTTTCCATTTGCGGGTTTGTAATTGCCCTTCTACGTAGATATGGCTTCCCTTTTTTAGATAAGAGGCGGCAATATTGACAAGGTTTTCGTCAAAAATCACAATGCGATGCCATTCGGTCTTTTCGCGCTTCTCACCCGTGTTCTTATCCTTCCAGCGTTCACTAGTCGCTAATGAGAATAGAGCCACTTGCCCGCCCGTTTGCATGGCTTTGATTTCTGGATCTCTGCCCAAATGGCCAATAAGTATAACTTTATTTAGGCTAGACATTGTGTGGTTTCCTTCTGTTCAAATAGCTGTAGGCCTGTAATCTCTTCCAAATCAAGCAGGTTTTCGGCTTCTTCGGCTTGGCTTTTTGCTAAAGCGGCTTGTGGCAAAGAGCCGCCATGGAGCCAACATCAACATAGGCCGCAACGCTAAAATCAGCACCAAAGGGTGTGTAATTATAGGTTTTGCCTTCAAAGCGTTGCATGAAACGCCGCCCGTATTTGTCCTCGTAGAGGTTGTAGAACACTTGTTGTACGCCTGCTTTATGGTTTGCATAGCCCGATAGGGTGGCGACAATGGTCTTTTGTTTTTTAAACATTGGCCTCGCCTTTATTTAAAGTTTTGTGAATGTAATCAATCATACGCGGCAATTGTTTTCAAGCTGTCCGCAATAGAGAACAAACTCAGAAGTAGCAGGCATGAAGGTTGCTGAAAGTCCTATTGCCTTACCGCGCAAAACGTCTTCTGTTGCCTTCTGTAGAGCCCAATAGCCAATGTCTTCAAGAGCCCTCTTATAAGCCAAAGCGGTTGCATTTTCGTCTTGATTGGTTGAAACTTTTAAACCAGCGCTAAGCAGAGCAAAGGCAAGGCTAATGTCCTTGGCATCAGCAGGCCTATCCAGTTCTTTTAAAGCTTGCTTAGTTAGCGATAAGATTTCCTGCTGTTCTTGGGGTGTTGGCTTTTGCCCCTTCATCCACAGAAACGGTGGTTGGCGGTGTGTTTTCGAACAGAAAAGCGTACATATCTCCTGTAGTTGGGATCTTAAGCATTTTTTCCGCGACGCGATGCCCCCAGCCGCGCTGTTGTTGATTATGGTTATTGGGCTGTCCAAAATTTTGTCGGGTGTTGTTATTTGTGGTTCCATTACCGCCTCCTTTTGCGGAATATTCTTGTGATCTTCTAATCCAATTACGCCATGTGCTTTGCCAGTTAACTTTTGTGGCGTCTTTCCCCGCCTTGGCGCCCCAATAGTCACGGAATTTTTCGACTTCAACGCAGATTTTTTCTCCGTTAAGCCTTGCTGTCTAGCGAAGTTAAGATCGGGCTCAAAATCGGGTGGTAGGCGACAACCCCTTGAGGATTGTGGTGTTTTGGGGGGCTGTGGAATAGCCTCTATGGGCTCACTAGCCGTTGTAGCGAGGTCGAGGTTTGTCGAAGGGAGTGTTGAAATTTGTTTCGGGATCCCTCGCGCGTATACGCGCGTATAGGGTTTGTTTTTTTTTTTTTTTTTTTTTTTAGGGGGGTGTGGGGGGGTATTTTCTTTTTTTTTTTTTTTTTTTAATTTTGTTGGGTAACGCTTTCGGTGGGGTGGGTAACGCCTTGGGTAACGCTTTGGGTAACGCTTTCGGTGGGGTGGGTAACGCCTTGGGTAACGCTTTCAGCAGGGTGGGTAACGCGGGTAACGCTTTGGGTAACGCTTTCGGTGGGGTGGGTAACGCCTTGGGTAACGCTTTCAGCAGGGTGGGTAACGCGGGTAACGCTTTGGGTAACGCTTTCGGGGGGGGGTAACGCCTTGGGTAACGCTTTCAGCAGGGTGGGTAACGCGGGTAACGCTTTGGGTAACGCTTTCGGTGGGGTGGGTAACGCCTTGGGTAACGCTTTCAGCAGGGTGGGTAACGCGGGTAACGCTTTGGGTAACGCTTTCGGTGGGGTGGGTAACGCCTTGGGTAACGCGGGTAACGCCTTGGGTAACGCTTTTAGTGTTACAGTCATAAAGCCGTGAATAATTTATCCCATAACATTTTTTAAAACGTTCTTTAAAGCGTTGCTGACGAAGAGCATTAGCAGATTTCTTTTTTTCTTCTGCCTCGCCTTGATATGAAGACTCGTTACAGTCATAAACCACTTTTCCCACATCGGGAAAATGGTCTGTATTGGCTACCTCCATATAAAGAGGTGACATTGCCTTATAGCGGCGTGCTTCAAGATGCGCCAAGCGTTTTGCTTCGCGTACCTTTTTTTCGTAATTGCAAACAGCATGAACCGCGGCAACTATTTGCTCTGCGCTAGCTCCAGAGTTTGCTAAAGCGGTGGTGAGATCAATCAAGATATGCATCAGCTCTCCATATCCTCCTCCTCTCGATCTAAAGCGTAATATAAAAGGGCTAAGGCATCGGCCTCGTTGTCATCCTCTGGATGATGATGATGGCCTCTATCCCATATGGCATTTAAAACATCATCTTTTGATGCATTGCCTTTGCCTGTAGCGTGCTTCTTAATGGTACCAACGGGCACGCCTTGATAGTCAATCTGATGATGTTCACACCAAGCGGTGAGAACGCCTAAAAAGCCGCCGTAAACATGGGCGGCATCTGTTCCAAGGTGGCGACGCACTTCTTCGTAATAGATTTTATCAAGACTACTTCCAGCACATTCAAAGCGGTGTTTGGTATCACTTAGCCATATGCGGAATTTAGAAAAGCGTACGCCGCCCCCGTCAAAAGTTCTTTTTTTAAAGGTAACAGAGCCGCTGGTCATAGCGCCTTGGCAAAAAGCATCTTTAGCAAGGCTGTGTACCTGCGGCTTGCGTATAAATCCATTACCGCAAAATGCCGCCCAGCCCATTTTGCTACCAAGGTCAAGGCATAGAATAGTCCTCATGCCAACCCCCGTTGCAGAATCATAAAACGCGAATACAGTGCTTTGCTATTGAATAAATAAAACGCAAAGGGGGGTAATTACGGATGTGGGATTGGATAAGCAAAAACTTAGTCTGGATTATCCCTATAGCGGGAATAATAATCACGATTATTGGGCGTATTATAAAATTTGTCCACTTATGGAACAAAAATAAGACAAACAAAGAAGCTCTAGAAATAGAAAAAAATAAAGCCAAAAGCTTGGAAGAAAACACGATAATTTCTTTAGCAAAACTTGGCTTGAATTTAGAGGAAAAAAGAAAAGTTGATCTTGGACTTCCCTTAGAAATAGAGCGAATACATGCATATTTTCCAGAAAGTAATGAATGTGACTTAAGCAATAAAGATGGTAGTTTTTCGCGGGAGCTCATAGTTTCATTAAAATTAATAAATAACTCCAACAACAGTATAATCATCAAGGATATCTTTATATCCGATGACAATCCATTAATTTTTAAAGAAAATGCATGCACATTTGAGTCCTTTAAAGATAAAATGAGAAGTCTAACCAATAAGATTGGTAGTCTTTTCATGGAAAACGAACAAGAATATATCGAAAAGATGTATGATGATGAATCTTATGTTCTCCATTTAGAGTTTATTGGAACGGAACTTAATCCCATTTTGCGTGAAAATCCTACAGCAAAAAGGACAGAGGAAAAACACCTTTGCTTCTATGGATCATGCAAAAAAGCTTTAGAACAGTCTTGTGTATTATTGAAAATCATCAATATACGCCCTAAAAAACAGCACATTAATTATACTATTCTTGATCTACATTTCCTGTGCAATGAGCCGTACAATGAGCCAAAGATTACACTTCATATACATCATACATCTGCCAATGATCATAATGAGACGGTACATATAAAAAATATAGTCTTGATATCCCTCCTATAAAATAAAGTTAATAATCTATCCTTGCAATTCCTTTAGATTTTCTAGTTCACTTTTCGCTTCTTCTATCTTGTATTTTATAAATCTTTTTAAGACTACTGTCTTCTTATTCCGGATTTCTTTCTATATAAAATATTAGCACAAGTGTACTTTGTTTTTTTTATTCTTTTTTTGATAATAAAATAAAATAATAGTAGAAATAGCGACCAAAAAAAAAAAAATATTGGATTGTTGGCATGAACATTTTTTATCACTTTCTTTTCACAGTTAAAATATCTCTTTCTATTTCAGAAAACTTTTTCATCAAATCTTCTGTTGTCATCTCTTCCTCTTTGAGGATTGCTGAATTTTGTTCTATATCTATCGTTATCTGATTTATAAGCTTAATATCTCTATGCGATATGAAGAAAATCCAAGTACATAAACTCAGAGATAAGCCTATGATTGAGAATAAAATACTTTCTGTCATTGTCTCGCGCACCTTATAATCTAGCTTTTCTCATCTAATGGGTTCCTCGAAAGGCTTTTCTTTGACGAACCCAATTTTTCCACGCAACGATCCAGTGATGTTTCTGGTAATATAATTTTTCGCCGTAACAGTACCTGTTTTCAAAAGCTTGACGAAACCTTTCGGCTTCTAATATAGCCCCTTCCTCCGTGAAGCCTTGCTTTTGAGCAAAGTCTAAATCAAGCTCGAATGCAAAAGGTACGCGGTACCCATGTGCCGTTCCTTCTTCATCATATTTATTAGGCTTTGTTTCGGAAGACTCTATAAATGGTTCTAGGTCTCGGCCTTTAGGATCCTTAATAAGCTCTTCCTGTTGGCTAGTAATTATATCAATCTGACTTTGCATATCCTTTAGGTAATTAATGATACGCGCGATTTCTTTTTCAGAACGCTCTTGGCGCTTTTGCGATAGTTTCCTAAAAGCATAAGCGTTGAAATAAAATCCAAGGCAAAGCAGGAGGAGTGCTGTAGATACTATTGAAAATATTATTTCTATTGTGGTCATAGAATGCACCTTTCTCTCAGCTAGATTTTCTTGCTTGTTTTTCCATTTCTCATATCAAAGAATATCCCTTAAGAAACTTAATGTAGTTTTTCTTCTCTTTTACTTCTTCTCTAAGTTGCGTTCTATCTATCTCGAACATCCGTAGCATAAATGACATGTCGGATATTTTATTAGAATTTTCCTTAATAACGCTGTCCTTTTCCTTAATAACGCTGTCTTTTTCCTTAATGATTTTCCTTAGCTCTAGTATGGCCTCTTGCTTTTCATCTTCAGGCTTTTTTAGGTCGTTAATAGACTTTTTTAAGTCCTCAATAGTCCTATTCTGATCAGAAATAGCTTTACTTTGATAAAGGATAACCCCTTTATTCTCTCTATTGATACGTCTATACTTTTCTAAATCAAGCGGATTGCCATACACGCGGTAAAACCAAACTGCAAAGCCTATGAAAATGATGTTTACAGCCAAAGAGGCTAGCGCAATGATGATATCCATTTCACATATCCCTAATGCATCTTAGTAATACGGCTTTTTTCATCGTTCTTTCCTTTCAACTACTGAGAGTTTCTCGGTTGTTGCGTCATCATTGCGATGTACATGCTGAGTTGTCTATAGACGTTTCGGGGGGGAATTTGACCATAAAAAAAAAGCAAATTATACAAATACAAGCAGGGAGAATGCCAAAATATCGGCGCTTTTGTATGAAATATATTATTCCAGCTATCATACAAATGAGACTGGTTATTAAAAATATTACCATTGCAATTTCAAAAGCTATCATATTAATTCCCTACTCTATTTTTGTCTGTTCGCTTGGATTTGTTACATATTGCGCTGTACAACAGCATGTTTTTGTAGGTTGAGTGGTAACAAAAACTGATGTAACTATGTAAGAAAGAGCCCAGAGGGAAATGATGAACCACCCAAGGCGTGGAAATAAATCCGTAAGAAAATCAAACCCAAACCATACATAAAATAAACAAGCTGCTATAAAAATTGTTAAAGCAATAGTAAATGTTGCCGGAGTAGTAACAATATCCATTTCCTTAATATCCCCGTTCTTCTTAATGCATCTTTGCGTGTCTTCTGATGAACTATCTTCATCGCTTACGATTTGGTCATTGTCTTCAACGCTAATGCCAATGCGGACAAGGTGGACATTAGGATGTTCGCCTTTCAGAAAACCGCTAAGGTTTTTGATCATGTACTCTTGCTTGTTTAGGGCGTTTTCTGCTTCAAGGAGCTTACTGGTAAGCTCTTCTATGGCCTCTTTTTGTTGGGCTATTATGCGCTTATCGAGGCGGTGGGCGTAGTAACCGCTAGCCATAGAAATTAGATAGACTGCTGATACGACGGCGAAAATGAGTCCTAGTAGCATGGTTATATTCCTTTAGGCTTTGCATTTTAGGAATGCGGTTATCTGTGCCTTTGTTTTGGGTGTGCTCTTTATGTATGCACGCTATAGTTGTTATGATTGCCACCCGCGCCCACTCGGGGGTTTGACTGGGCGCGGGCGGCGTCCTGCGGTAGGTCGGACGTACCGCAAGGGGGGGAGTTCGCTTCTTGACCGTTATCTCTCTGTGCTAGAAGCGCTTGCAACCGTTCTGGATAAAAGAAGTCATCAGGGCGCAGGTCTAGGCCATTACGCCGCGCGTATTCGAGAAGGCGAACTTGATGCTTAGCAGGGATAAATCCTCCGCATCCTCCTTTCTCTTTCGAATGTGTAAAGCGATAAACTGCCCCCTTCTTTAAACGCAAAATAATTGAAACGCGGTCTATGCCGCCCATATATTTAATAAGTGTAGCTGCCGATTGATTTTGCATAACAATCATTATTTCAGATAAAACGAATTTTCTCAAGTTATTTTTTCAGTTTTTTTGATGTTGATATTTTTTAGAAAATGAAGAAAAGATAAATAATGATACAGGAACAGTTAAGATTATGGCTTGTTGAGAAGTTAAACAACAAAGGCCGCGGTAGTAAAAAAGAACTTGCCGCGACCCTAGGTGTATTACCATCAACTTTAACTAGCATTCTTAAGAACGAAAATGGTCACAGGGCTATAAAAATTGATGAGTTAGTTAAGATAATCAATTTTTTTAATGAAATACCCCCATTTCTTTTGGGCAATGAGGCTGATTTCATCAAATTATTTTATCGTTCTCCACCGCATGTTCAGGATGCTGTGATAACTCTCCTTCAAAATTCCCATCCTTCAACAACGAATAAATAGCTAACGCACGAAGGGTTGGCTCTGCTTCCTGCCATATTTTTTTGATTTCAAAAAGGTTCAATTATATATCCTCCGTCTGTTTTTTCATTTTTTCTGAATTATTGTATTGACATAATTCGGAAAACATGAAAAATTATAGCTAGAAACCACGAAGAAGCAAGCGCTGATCTGGTTAGTTTAAAGGGATATGGAGGTTGAAATGCACACGAAAGCACCGTTTTTTGTAACAAGCGATGAAATCTTATTGCTCACCTATTCTGACGGAGAACACGTAGGCAAAAGCGGCCCATTTTTAGATGAAGACGATATCTTAGACATGCTTTCGGCTATGGATGGCGTAGAGAAAGTACTTTGCATTAATCCAAAAACGCAAAGCCTTGTCGACATAAGCGAACAGGTCGCCGCCCTCTATTTAAAAACAATCGACCTAGTGCCTGATGACGATATAGCCCACCCCTTGGTAAGCAATAGCCAAGCCTATGCCGACCTTATGGCTGAGTGGGAAGAACAAGCCTTTAATGATGCTTATTACGGCACCTATGCACAACAGCACCGCTTAAGTGCGGCTGATGCTTTGTGAGGCGTCATGAAAGAAGCCTTAATCTGTATCGTTGAATGCCTAGGCTTTCTAACCCTCTTCGCGCTCGGATGGTTTGTCTTGATCGCCACTTAATCATACCAAAGGAATTTAACATGACGTCTCTAAGTCCAAAATACCGCTTGTTGAGAGATGAAAGCATCACCGTAAACGGCCATAAACTCTATCGTATCCAAGCCTTACGCGATTTTGGAAACGTCAAAAAAGGCGATAAGGGCGGCTTTGTTGAGAGTGAATACAACCTAAGCCATAAAGGCGATTGTTGGGTTAGCGATGATGGGCGGGTTTTTGAATATGCGTGTGTTTTTAGCGATGCGCAGGTTTTCGGCAATGCGCAGGTTTCAGGCAACGCAAAGATTTATTGGAATGCGTTTATTTCAGACAACGCGAAAGTTTCAGGCCATGCGGAAGTTTCAGGCAATGCACATATCTTCAACGATGCGCGGGTTTGTGATGATGCGTTGGTTAGTGATAGCGCGCACATTTCAGGCCACGCGATCGTTAAAAATCATGCGCGTGTAACAGGCCATGCGGAAGTTTCACGCAACGCTTCTGTTTCAGGCCATGCGTGGATTTTCGATCATGCACAAGTTACAGAAAATGCGCAGGTTTCAGGCGATGCGTATGTTTCAGGCAACGCGAAAGTTTCAGGCCATGCGCATATTGATGGTGACAGGGTAATAGACGGCGACACAGTCATCACAGGGGAATAGGCATGGAAAAGAAATATGAACTGACTCAAGAAACAAGAGAGGTAGACGACCGTACACTCTACCGTATCAAAGCCTTACGCGACTTTGGTGATATCAAAGCGGGTGATTTAGGCGGTTTTGTTGAGAACGAATACCGCCTAAGCCATGATGGTACCTGCTGGGTCGGGGGTGATGCATGTGTTTTTGATAATGCATATGTTTTTGATGATGCGCGGGTCTCAGATGATGCGTGTCTTGATTGGAATGCGCTAGTTTTTGGCGCGGCGAAAGTTTCAGGCAATGCGGAAGTTGGTGGCAATGCAATTGTTTATGACAATGCGCAAGTTTTTGGCAACGCAAAGATTTATTGCAATGCAAAAGTTTTTGGCAACGCAAAGATTTATGACCACGCAAAAATTGCTGAAGGGGCGCAGGTTTTTGGCAATGCAGAGGTTTATGGCGATGCACAAATTGAACGCAACGCACGTATCGAAGGTAAAGCAGTAATAGACAGCGATACGCACGTTTCCGGCGGTACAGTCCTCACACATAGCTACATACAAGAGAAATACCAACTCACTAACGAGATCAAAGAGATAGACGACCATACCCTCTATCGTATCCAAGCCCTACGCGACTTTGACGATGTGAAAGCGGGTGACTTGGGCGGCTACATTGAGCGCGAGGACAACCTAAGCCATGAAGGCGATTGTTGGGTCGCTGACAATGCACAGGTTTTTGACTATGCGCGGGTTTGTGATGATGCATTGGTTAGTGGCTATGCGCAGGTTTCAGGCCATGCGCTTGTTGAAGGTAATGGAGTAATAGGCGGCGATATCCACGTTTCTGGTAACACAGTCATTACAGGGGAATAGGCATGGAAAAGAAATATGAACTGACTCAAGAAACAAAAGAAATCGACGGCCGTACACTCTACCGTATCAAAGCCCTACGCGACTTTGGTGATATCAAAGCTGGAGACTTGGGCGGCTTTGTTGAGAACAAATACCGCCTAAGCCATAATGGCACCTGCTGGATCGGTGATGATGCATGTGTTTTTGATACTGCATGTGTTCTTAGCAATGCGCAGATTTTTGACGATGCGCGGGTTTTTGGCGATGCGGAGGTTTCAGATGATGCGCAGGTTTTTGGCGATGCGCGCATTTCAGGCAACGCGAAAGTTTCAGGCCATGCGCAGATTTCAGACAATGCAGAAGTTTGGGGCAATGCACGTGTTGGCGGCAATGCGCAGATTTCAGGCAACACGCATATTGCCGCCTCCATAACAATTGCAGGCAATGATTGTATCAGCGGCTATACCCGTATCACGACTACCTCCACCACCCCAGCTTAGGAGAAACCACTAATGACACAACTTGTTCAATCCCCCCTTGCTCTTATGGCAAGCAACTATGGCTTCTCAGAAGAGGCCTTTCGCCAAACCATTATGAAAACTTGCATGACAGGCAATATAGCGGCAGAAGAATTCGCCGCCTTTATTTCCGTTGCCAATACCTACGGCCTTAATCCTCTAACAAAAGAGATTTACGCGTTCCCAAAACGTGGTGGCGGTATCACACCCATTGTGTCCATTGATGGCTGGATTAAAATCATAAAATCTAATCCAGCCTTTGATGGCATGACCTTTAAAGATCATTTCGACCAAGCAGGCAATCTCATATCCATTACCTGCTCAATACGGCTCAAAAGCATTAAAGACCCAATAGAGGTCACGGAATATCTAAAAGAATGTCAACAGCAAACCGACCCATGGCGTAAATGGCCTGCCCGTATGCTACGCCATAAGGCGACTATCCAATGTGCCCGTTATGCCTTTGGCTTCTCTGGTATCTATGATGAAGACGAAGCAACACGCTTAAATGCCCCCGTATCAGAAAGCCAAGAAGTCTTTGCCGATGCAGAAACGCTTGCCGTGGTGCAACAGCTGATCTTGGATACAGAAACAGACGAGGCAAAAGCCCTAGCATCGGTTCATGCATCAAGCTTTGAAAGCCTATCGCAAAGCCAAGCGCAAACGCTTTTGCAACTGCTTAAAAGAAACAAGCTTTGCACAGTTCACAAGCGCAAACCCTTTCTGTTGCTTAGAGGTTCATATGGAACAAAGAACTGCCGCATGGTTTGATGCCCGCCTTGGCAAGGTGACTGCCTCTAAGGTGTATTGCGTTGTCAATAGAACAGCAAAAGGCCTGCCAAGCGCGGCCTATGAGGATTATAAGATCCAGCTATTGACCGAGCGGCTTACCGGCAAGGCGATAGAGACCTATGTAACGGCGGCCATGCAATGGGGCATTGATCATGAGTATGATGCCTTGGAAGACTATAGCTTTATGACGGGGCATGAGGTTAGTGCTTGTGGCTTTATTTCCCACCCTAGTATTGCCATGGCGGGGGCAAGCCCAGATGGCTTAGTAGGTGATGATGGTCTGATAGAGATCAAATGCCCCAATTCCACCACTCATGCCCGCTTTTTAATTGATGGGGTTATTAAGCCCGAATGGCAAGCACAGATGCAGTTTCAACTGGCGTGTACGGGGCGGCAATGGGTGGATTTTATTAGTTTTGACCCACGCTTTAGCGAAAGGAATGCAAGCTTAAGGAGTGAGATCAAGCGCCTATGGCGTGATGAGGCACGCATTCAAGAGATAGAAGCATGTGTGCATGCCTTCCTTGAAGAGGTGCAGGCTCTTGAGGATAAGTTGATTACTAACAACAAAATAATCACAAAAGGCTTAGTCCTTTAGCAAATGTTTTACATAGTCACATCACGAATTGAGACGCGCGTAGAAAGCATGAAGCGATAAAAACATTAGGACTGGAATCATGGCAGTAGCAATTTTTGAAATACCTAAAACCCCCACGCGGCTTTTGAAGCCAAAAGAGGCGGCGATTTATTGCCGTTTACCAGAAAGGCAATTCCCTGCTTTATGTCCTGTCACTCCTCTTGATTTGGGCAATGGTGTACGTCTTTACGACATTAATGATCTTGATCAATGGATTGACAGTATGAAGGGCGATCCAAAGACAATCGAAGATGATGCAATTATTGGGCGGATTGGATAATGACACGTGTTCGGATTAAGGGCTTTAAAATTTTCAAAGACCGTCATGGAAAAACACGTTGTTATCATCGTAAAACGGGGCTCGCTATTGATCTTGATAAAAGGCCTTTAGGTTCAGCGGCCTTTATTGCTGAATGCACGCGTATTTATGTGTTAGAAGGAAAAGCCCATGAAGCCAAATCAGGTACTCTAGGCTCTTTAATTGCCGCTTATCGCCAACACCCTGCCTATACAGATTTAGCGCCCAAAACCAAAAAAGATTATGAGCGTTATTTTAAGTATCTAGAAGGAATAGCTGACGTGGTTTTGGTTAAGTTCAGCCCGCCCTTGGTCGTAAAGATACGTGATCGGATAGCCGAAAAGCATGGACGACGAAGCGGCAATTATCTTAAAACAGTTTTATCAATTGTGTTTGCTTGGGGCAAAGAACGTGGACTTATTGCTAGCAATCCAGCGGCTGACATCAAAGCTCTAAAACGCTCAAAGAACGCTCCATATGCTAATCGGCCATGGAAAGATCATGAGCGTGAGGCAGTTTTAGCTGCTTTACCAGATCATATGCGTTTGCCTATTTTGCTCATGATGTTTTGTGGGCTGGATCCTCAAGACGCATTACTTTTGCCAAAGTCAGCTTTAGATGATGGTAGAATTAACACAAGGCGCAGTAAAACTAGGGTAGGGGTATGGATGCCTATTCCGCCCGCTATTGCACATGAGATTGAGAGCTCCAAGGCTATGGCAAGCGCTTCAACGATGCTTTGCGTAAACAGCAAAGGTCAGCCTTGGACAGTATCAGGGTTCCGCGCTTCATGGCGTAAGATCAAATGTCGTTTGGAGAAAGAAGAGGTAATAGGTTTGGGTCTAACATTAAAAGGGTTGCGTCATACGGTGGCAACTATCCTTGCCGAGATTGGTATGGATGAAAGAACCATTGCTGATGTGCTAGGTCAGAAGACTATTGAGATGGCGCGGCATTATTCGCGTTCAGCTGATAAAAGCAAAAAGGTGGAAGCGGCAGTGATAAAATTAGGCCATGCAATGAACAAGAAGGGGGTTGAATAACACCATGAAATTGTCAAACCTTATCGAAAAAGTGTCAAACCTTCTTGAAAAAGTTAGGAATAAAAGTAAAAAAACAACTAAATCAATATGTTATTGGTGCCCCCAGAGAGACTCGAACTCCCGACCCCCTGATTACAAATCAGGTGCTCTACCAACTGAGCTATAAGGGCGACACGACAGCAGATAACACAAACTTTAGAAAAGGAAAATAGGAAATTTGCATATTTCAACTATTTTTTATGGACAGACCTCCTTTATTTTAGCCTGCCTGAATCCTTCTTCTATGTAACCTAACATTGAATTAGCATCTAAAAACGACTTCTGACCATCAATAGATTCTTTTTTATAGCCCTAGAGCTTGCCCTAATGTTTAGATGTAACGGTTGACATTGGGGTTATTAATCTTGTTTAGGGTCAAGCATTTTGCGCTGTTGCCTACGTTGTTCACGTTCCATGGATCTTGCCACCAAAACTGCATAAAAGGTGCATAAGGTGGCAAAGAGTAGCGTGTAAAAGGCAAAAAGCGCGCTTGCTGCTTTACTAGTCCCCTCTACCCCACCTGGAGTCACAAGCCCGCTAAAATTAGCAATCAAACCGGAAATAGCCGCACTCAATGCCACAGTAAAAAGCATGGTTGTGGTAAGCGATGCGCTCGCTCTTTCAGCATCATGGCTACCTGCACACTGCAAAATTCTTGCTAAAAGATGTGGCCAAATAGAGCCAATCGCAAACCCGGTAACGACTAAAGCCAAAGAAATAATTATCAAAACACTGTTTGTACTTGATGGGATGGGAATCATAATAAAAAGTGTCGCCATGGCTCCAGCGCTTATGAGTGGAACGGATTTAAGAATAAAACGGATGGTGGACAATTGAGCTCCCGCACTTATAAGCGTGCCTAAGGTCCATCCAATGCTAAGAAGTGAAGCAAGATAGCCTGCGGTTAATGGCCCACAATTATGCAATTTTTGCAAAAATAGTGGCAAAAATAATTCGCTCCCATTGGTAGCAATAGGCAAAAGAAAAACTAATATATAAAGCGGAAATAAGGGGCTTTTGGGGAAAAGAGCACGCTTGGGTAGCATTCGATTTTTGCTGGTAGACTCTTGCCAAACTAGAAGCCCAAGAAGCGCCACCCCACCAAGCAAGCTTATTATTTGTCCGCTAAGCGTTTCAAATGCGCTACCTATGGAAATAAACAACACAGAAAGGCAAAGAGAAGTGATTTGGGGTAAGGGCAAGGATGTTTTTTGTGTGTTATTAGTATTTTTTTTAGGTAAGATTTTCAAGGAGAATATAGCAAAAAATAAGGAAAGAGCCGCCACCAGCCAAAAGGCGGCGCGCCAAATAGCATATTCAGCAAATAAGCCTCCGACCGCCGGCCCTAAAAGCGTTGCAATGCCCCACATACCAGAAATAACTGCTAAAGCGCGGGGCCATAAAGGAGCGGGAAAGATAATACGTACCATCGAATAAGACAGCGACAATAGTAGCCCCCCTCCCAGCCCTTGAACTGTCCGGCCTAAAAGGAAAAAAGGCATAGTCATTGCGGATGCAGCAATTAACGTGCCGCAACCAAAGAGTAAGGCAGCATAAGTATAGGCTAGTCGCGGCCCAGCCCATTGTAAGAGGCGGATAGAAAAACTCGCGCTTACCAAAGAAGCAACAATAAAAACTGTAGCTGCCCAAGCATAATATTTTTCGCCCCCAATATCATGCACTAAGGAGGGAAGGATAGTGACAACCATATAAACATTAATAGCGTGTAACGCCACACCACCTGCAAGAGCAGCAGAGCGCAGAGCATTACGCCCTGATAAAAGTGCTGACCAACCATGTTCAGTCATGATATTCCCCGATCGTTTTTATAAAATTCCAATACACGCAGGCCTAGATATGGGGGAGAGGAAAATGCTCGATAAAATAGAAAGCACACATAATTATATGACATCTAATCCCCATAGTTTAGACGCTTTATAAAAGCGTCTAAACCACAAGAGATACGAAAATATAAAGCTTGGCTTAAGGTGCGCCATATTAGTTACCCTTTTTCCCTATAGGGAAGAGTAAACGTAAGAGCCGTAGCTCAACGAAAAAATCATTTAGCGAAGGATTTTAACGCATGTTTTTTTGCAAATTTTCATCAATTTTATCAAGAAAACCAGTTGTCGAGAGCCATTTTTGTGATGGTCCAATCAATAAGGCTAAATCTTTCGTCATAAACCCTGATTCAACAGTATCAATACACACTTTTTCTAAAGCTTCAGCAAAAGACAATAAATCATTATTATTATCCAATTTAGCGCGATGAGCTAGCCCACGAGTCCAAGCGAAGATTGAAGCAATAGAATTTGTAGAAGTGGCCTCGCCTTTTTGATGTTGGCGGTAATGGCGTGTTACAGTGCCGTGAGCCGCCTCTGCTTCTACTGTTTGTCCATCGGGGGTCATCAGTACGGAAGTCATTAGACCAAGTGAACCAAATCCTTGCGCCACGATATCTGATTGGACATCGCCATCATAATTCTTACATGCCCAAACGTATCCGCCCGACCATTTTAATGCAGAGGCAACCATATCATCAATCAATCGGTGTTCATAGGTCAATTTGCGAGCATTAAATTCAGCTTTAAATTCATTATCAAAGATTTCCTGGAAAATATCTTTAAATCTCCCATCATAAGCTTTTAAAATGGTATTTTTAGTAGAAAGATAAACAGGTACATTGCGTTGGAGACCGTAATTAAACGATGCGCGAGCAAAATCGCGAATGGAATCATCTAAGTTATACATGGCAAGCGCAACACCAGCGCCAGGCGCGTCATAGACTTCATGCTCAATTTCTTGACCATCTTCACCTACAAATTTGATACTTAATTTACCTTTCCCAGGAAACTTGAAATCAGTAGCTTTGTATTGGTCGCCAAATGCGTGTCGCCCAACGATAATGGGTTGCGTCCAATTAGGTACTAGGCGGGGGACATTTTTACAAATAATCGGTTCTCGGAAAATCACTCCACCTAATATATTGCGAATTGTCCCATTAGGTGATTTCCACATTTTTTTCAGGTTAAATTCTTCTACGCGCGCCTCATCGGGCGTAATAGTAGCGCATTTTACCCCAACACCATATTGCTTGATTGCATGTGCAGCATCAATAGTCACTTGATCAGATGTGGCATCTCGGTTGGTCACGGATAGATCATAATATTTCAGGTCGATATCAAGATAGGGATAAATGAGCTTATCTTTGATAAATTGCCAAATAATACGGGTCATTTCATCGCCATCAAGCTCCACAACCGGATTTGCAACTTTTATTTTTGCCATGCAGTGTTCCCTTTCAATATATGAATTTCTGATGAGCTGCTAGCCCTTACTTTATCACTTTATTAAAAGCGCTAACAATATTTAAAGACAAAAATCATCACATGCAATACAGTTTATATAAGGCGCAACTGGAAAGGCTAAAATAAAAAAGTTACATATTAATATATATGGTACGCCCAAGGGGAATCGAATCACCCATTTTTCACACCTTAACCCTTTGATTTTTCTTTATAAAAAAATAGGTTCGGGATTGATTTTGGGGGGTTCGGGAATAGGTTTGTCGAAAAAATGGCAGTCCTCTTATACGAATTTTATTCCAATCCAACAAAAAAATCAAACCCAAACGAATCAAAATTAAAAGGTAAGAGCATGGGGCAAATCACCTCGCTTGACAAAAATCCTAAAACCGCTATGTTGAGAGCAAGTGCTTCAAAAACACTTTCAACGACAAGCGGCTAAATAACCGAAATTATTTACCGTTCCAAACAATTCGACCTATTGCTATGCTTCTATGCATGTGCCTTATGTCGGGTGTAGTTACGCCATACAATACCCGCAAGGGGAAAGTGTAACGACGGACTTGTCGCCGTGTTTTTGAGCACCCGGCACCCTTACGGGCGTCTTATCAAAAACGTTAATACGACAAGGATTTCAATTATGAACAATCTTATTACAATCAACGAAACAGCTATAGGGCAAGACACTGTGCAAACAGTTGATGCCCGTGAGTTACATGCCTTTTTGGAAAGCAAGCAAGATTTTTCTACGTGGATCAAAAACCGCATAGAGCAATATGAATTCCAAGAAAATCAAGATTATTTTTGCTCCACAAATTTATGGAGCAAAAATCGGGGCGGCCATAACCGTATTGATTACACACTCACTCTCGATATGGCGAAAGAGCTTTCCATGGTTGAGAAAAACGAACGCGGCAAAGAAGCAAGACGGTATTTTATTGAATGTGAACGCCTTGCCAAGCAGGCGGCTAAAAATGGGCAACAAGTACCTTCTATTGCGCCTGCAACACTAACTCTTTCAAGCCGCGAAATCGCCAAGCTATGTTGTAAGCGCCATGATCGAGTCGCAAAAGATATTGAACGTATGCTTTTAGTATTAAAGCGTGATTTGTCTCTCTTTGCGCGTCTTTATACGACCAATAAAAATACCAAACAAACCGAATACCTTTTACCCAAGCGCGAATGCCTTATCCTTGTTTCAGGTTACAGCACAGTGTTGCGGGCAAAGATTGTCGACCGCTGGTTAGAGCTGGAACAAGCAAATCAACCACAGCTACAATTGACGCAAGAAGATGATACCGTCTATCGCCTTCCAGAAGATCGCACAAAGATACCGCTACGCATCAGAGACTGCATCAACAAACACGCCCAACAATTAGCCGCGCTATATCGACTAGAAGCAGAGGCCTATTTGCTTGAGCAGGTCTACCGAGGCGCCGTGGGAATGTGGCGCGAGATATCCTTCTCAAAGGTCGAAGAACGTCTAAAGAAAGTCCTATGGCTAGATGTGGTCGATAAAGAGTTAGCCGAAATGCGCTCTGCCCATTATCTTCTTTTCAGAGCGCTAAGAGACATGATCACAAGAGACGTTAAAAAGCTGGAAGAGCTACACCTTTCAGCGCCTAACGAGCGCTTGCTTGTCGCTTAAGCGTAAAAATGCTTCCCCCGTCTTTAGACGGGGGAAGTGCATAAGCATACTATATCTTTATGGCGATCAAATCTTTAAAGGAAAAGAGGATGCTAAGTGATAGCAGATAAACCTTTATGTTTTACAAGTGATAATAATTTTAATGCTGTCCCACTTGGGCGTTTGATACCACGCTCCCACTGGCTGACTGCATCTTTTGTAACGCCCATGTAACGCGCAAATACTGCTTGGCTTACCTCTTCGCTTTCGCGAAGCTGGCGTATTTCTTCACCACTGAAGAAACTGACTGGAGTTAAACAAGAAGTATCAAAACGGCGCATAGTTTTCTTATCAATCACTCCAGCTTTATACGCATCGTCAACAGCTTCGTAAAGAGCCGCAAAAGCCTCGCTTTGATAAGTCTTTGCCTTATGAATCGTCATCTGTAATCTCCTGCCATGCCCCATTTTCGACAAGTTTGTCGACTTTATCTTCGGTAAAACCTAAAACGATTTTAGCAAAAGCTTTATATTCTCGTTCTTCAAGAGGGCTTAGATTGTCCCGCTCGTTTTTAGCAAAACCGTAAAGAAAGACAGCTTTGTCGTTTTGGCTATAAACGAGGATTGATCGGTAACCTCCTGACTTACCTTCACCTTGGCGTGCAAAACGTTGCTTAATAAGGCCGCCGCCTAAATCTGCATCGATCTTACCCGCCTGAATATCTTTGATAGCGGCAATAAGTTGTTTATCATGGATATGTTGTTTTTTAGTGAATTTACTAAACCATTTTGTTTTAAACAGTCGCATCTATCAAGCCTTCGCGCTTTTATAGATACATAATATAGCGTTTAGTTCTATACTTCAAGCTTATAATGCGTAAATAGAATGGTTCTCCCTAACTCTTAATAAACGAGAGCAAACACCACAATCTTATCAAACTAAAAGCCTTACAAATGATTAGCCTCCTCTCTACCACAGGTTTAAGCCGCTTTATCTTAGCTGATATAGACGACGTGCTGATGAATAGCGCGCGCATTTACCGCACGATCAATGGTCTTGCATTGCGGGCAGTTCGGCTTGAAACAGATAACTATATACCTAAAAAATAAAGCCCTAGCGGAAACTAGGACTTTATTAAAATCAATAACTCAGAAAAGTCATTCATTCATGAATTGGATCAATAGTAGCGTAGATATATTTTCATGTCAAGAAAATTTAACTAGCTAAAATATAGACTTATCTAGTTTTGTCCACGTGAAAATAATAGCGCAAAACGCTAAGCAACAGCTCTATGCTGGAAACACCAACAGCACCACAAATAAACCCCGCTAAACCCATAATATTATTAGGGCTGAGGCCATCATCAACGCCCACCATATCAAATTTTAGCAAGAGATGATAAAGCATATACGAAACGGTGGGTGAAGCATAAATCGCCAATACACCGCCGCCCACCCATTCACAAACCCGTTGCCAACACGATTTATCATGATTGGCCAATTGCCGTACAAAAGCACCAAATATACCAGCAAGCGCTGTTGATAGCATCATGCCAAACCATGAAAGCCAATCGGGGGGTATCTGTTTTTCGGGCATAGGGGATCCTTTGGATTAAGGGCGCATGAAAAAGCCCCACGGTTTTAATAACCATGGGGCTCTAACGTAGTATCTTCCCTAGAAGGGTGATAAGGCTTTATTAGAATTTGAACGCAATACCAACACGAATGTCTTGGTCTTTAAGAGCGTATTTAACTTCATTCGTCTTAAAGGTGAAATCTTTGCTACCGAAGTCATTGTAGCGATATTCAGCCCGCGCCAAAACATTATCAGTTATCGCAAAGTCAAAACCGGCACCAACTGTAAAGCCAAGCAAGATTTGGCTATCGTTTAGTTTTTTAGTTGCTGTGTACTTAGTATTCTTTACACTGTCAGGCAATGGGATGGGGTCTTTTGTGCCATCAGCTTTACTATTCCGCGCAACCGTCGCGGTATCATTGTTTGCAATCTTAACGTTAACAGAGGTATAAGCGATACCACCAGCAAGATAAGGCATGAATCGGTCTACAGCAAAGCCAAAGCGTGCGCGTGTTGCCCCTGACCATTGCTGTTCAAAACTCGTAGTCGTGTTTCTCTTGACTGTAAAGACAGCGGGCGTAGGAGCGCCGTCTGTATCTTGATCGCCAAAAATTGAGCCTAGAAGGTAGTCCTCTAGAGCGGCTTTCTCAGCATCTGTATTATTGAATCTGCCTACGAGCTCCTTAATATCCTTTAATATGCGCTTTAGATGGGGTCGTCTATAATCATGAAGGTATTGGTACTCATCTGAAACATCAGCATCTTTAGTGAGTATTTTAGCCCCCGCAGCCGCTTTTACAAAGTTGAAGTCAGTTTCAATACCAAATACAAGAGAGTTCCCTAAATTGATATTGTAGCCTGCAAAAATATCGCCAAAAAGGCCATTTAAACTTGAGTCGTTAGCATCTGCTTTTACGGCTACGTCTGTATCATTAATTTTAGCATTTTTTCCAAAACTGCTTCCCCCTTGCGCACCAAGGTAAAAACCATCCCAAGAAAAAACAGGGACTTGAATGGCAGGAGCAAGGGGCGCGGCAGGGACTACAGCATGGGGTGCAGCAGCATAGGCCGAGGAAGCACCAATCAGTGTAATAATCGAGATAGAAAGGGCAGTCGTAAATTTCATATTCATATCCTTCTTTGAAAAAAGATTTCTATAATTACTCATTTGTCCGTTATAATCTGTAGTAAAAAAAAACAACATATATAAAAATATTATACCTATGCTTTATTTAGTGATAGAAAACTAGGAGTTTTATAGATCTCATTATTTCCAACAATGTTGTTTTTTGCCGAATAGATCAGTGGTAAGTACCCAACGCGCAAGCTTTGGTTCATCGGCAACAAGGCGTGCGGGCTTATTGACTCGGGGTGGTCTCGTCCAGCCCATGCACAAGGGCGGTGCATTCATCTGACAGCCCGCCAAGAGCACGGCAGAGGTCAAAATCAGAAAGGTTAATAACTTCATCGGTGATTTTGCTCCTCTCACGAAAGGCCGAAACAGCACTCTTTAAGCTATCTACCCGTGCTATGCTTTTGCCATAAAAAAAGCCGCTCATAAAAGCGGCAAGGACTAGGGCACCATAAACCCCAAGGCGGTAGGGAAACGGCATATGCGCTCCTTAATAAGGTTCGAATCAGTCTGCCAAGTGGATTACTACGTATCCTATTGTCATTTGGATATGCCTCGCCCAAAGATATAACCAAGCGCAGTTAGTGAAATTGTGACGGATGTCTTGCTTAGATCACTTAATAACTTGACATTTTCAGATACAAAAAAAGATGCAAAACAAAGAAGTGCAAATATAAAAATACCGCCAACAACTGCTATCAATGCGATAAAAAGGGGCATATTGTCCCAAGAGCCAAAGAATTCACCAAGCTTTCCGATTTTTATTTTTTCTTTTTCTATGCATTGCTGGTGATCAAGTTTTGACAGTCGCATCTTATGCTCTATAGAACTCTTCAAATCCTCTTCTAGTACTGATGAATTATCCGTATCTAGTATAGATACCTCTTTTTTTAAGCCCCCCTTATCCAATGCCATATTCAAACTCTAGTCGGTTCTTAAGCATAGGAATGGAGGTTAAGAATATCTTTGAAAGCGTTGGCAGTGGCTGTTGATAAAATTCATCCAGCATAAAGCGCGGCACAAGCAAATGAGCGGCAAAACAATTGGCTTCTTTTTCTTGCACAGCGTTTTCATTATTCAGGTCTTGGCGCATAAGGACTTTGTACGCGTTTGACGCCGCCCATTCCTTATGGAGTAAGGCATGGCCAAGCTCATGGGCAATGGTAAACATTTGCCGTAAGGGATATTCATCCTTATTGATATAAATCGCGTGTTCCTCGGCGTCATAAAAACCCAGAAACATTGTTAATCGCTTCCTCTGATGTAAAGCTTACAAATTTGAGTTTGATGTTTTCATTTCGTGCAAGCTCCATAACGTTAACGGGGGGAGAACTGATACCGTATGTCTTTAATAGCCCAAGAGCCGTATTCTTGGCTTTAACATAATTGGGTTGCATGGCTCTATCCTGCACTATCTTATCCCCTATAAGTATATAGTACTTTAAACATTCAAAGAGCGTTTATAGGACATTATTCACATCTTATATCACATCTTTGTATTTGTTTCTATAGTAAAAATATTTTAACTAGAACGCTTGATACGTATCTAACCCGTCAGTTAATCAGCTACAACCGTCTCTCTTTTTCATGGTGTAGGAAGACAAAAACACCCACGCTTGCGGCTAAAATCATGATGAGAGCAAATGCCCATTGCACAGGACCAGAACCACTCACAAAGCCACTTAGCCCTGATAAAGAACCAATAAGCGGCGCAATCGTTCCAGCCTTTAACAAGGCGCTCTTCTCGCTTACTTGTGGTGTTTGATAATGTGATACCACAAAGTCACCGCGCGCCCAAAGGCCAGCCTCAGCGGCGCGGCGATTGACCAAGCCAACAATACGCTTACCCCCTGCCTGCACCCATTTGGCAAGTTCACTTGGTACACAAGTGTAATCACCTTGATTAAGCTTCTTGAGAAGGGTTGAGCGTTCAAATGCATCTACCCCCACATTAAAGCAAAAGGAAACAAGTGCTCCAAATTGATTGTCGTTTAATTCAACGCTAACAAGGCCATCAACGGCTTGCTCATATTGGTGCAGATCTTGCAACAAAAGTGCTTCGGCCTCTTGTTCACGCAATACCATGCCTTGTTTGGGATAGGGAGCACCTGCGGCGGCCGTGTGGCCATAGCCAATCGTCCACACACCCGCACTATCGCAATAGGCTTCACGCCTTAAACCTTCCCATTGCTTGATCAGTGCAAGCCCTTCTTTGCTAATCCTTCGGGTCATGATTACTCCAAAAAAAACCCGCCTAAGCGGGGGATTGTGGTTTCATAGAATAGGTGTGGTAAACTAACTTATATGGATCACATCATCATTAGCGGTATTTTGTGGAGGTGCATTGTCATCAATGAGATCATCCTTTGAGGGTGTGGTTGCTTGGATATGATCGACAATGCGCTCTTGGTTTTCATCAAAGATCTCACATTCAACGCTTGTGACATAGCCACTTTCAGCGGTAAGCTTGTGACTTACGCTCAACGCACGCCAAGTGGAGGGCATATAGGGTCGAAACGGTGGCGACAAGACAATCTTGGTTTCTGCCATGATAGAAGGTGCTCCGCCCATCTCAAAGCTAAATTTGGCTTTGCCGCGTGTCGCCTCATTCTTTTGTGTGCTGGCAAGGCTTACCGCCGCCGCCTCATTATGGGCTCTGTGACGCGCTTGTTGATAAGGCGCGTTGCCTACTTGCACGCTTTTTACAGAACCAGAGCGAATATCATTATATTGTACCGTAACACCACCCTTATCCGCAGGCCTGTCGTCTTTCTTATCCATATCCCCGCTATGGATGATATCCTCTTTGCCACTTGGCTTTGTGTCCTTCTCCTCTGGCAATTCCCAAGCTGTGCTGGCTAAACCATTGGCTTGACCCGCCTCAACCCGCGCTTCATAGCTAAACTTCCAGTCAGAACACATGCTTTCTTTAAGCGTAAACACGCCTAAATCAGTGCCACTTAGGCTTTTAGCCGTACCACGCTTAGCCAAAACCAACTTGCCATCTACGGGCTTAGCCACTGCGTCATACATAGAAGCCAACCGTGCCGCAAAGGCCATGTCACTTTCATTATGCTGATCTATATGCCGAATAACAATTTTAGCTAAATCCCTGTCCAACTTCGCTTCAAACCCATTGCGTGTTGCAATCTCTTGAGCAATCGTGCCTAAGGTAGTTTGATGATAGGATTGGCTTTTGGCGCTACGATAGGTTTTATGCATATCAGCGCTATGGCCAGTAATCGTTAAACTGCGCGGATTGGGTTTTAGTGCTATCGTATCAATCGTAAAGCTACCAAGGTCGCGCACCTCTCCCTCTGTATAGCCTAAGCGCACGCCAATAACCGTACCAATCAACGGGATAGTCAAACCATCATGACCCGCGCTCTTTGCATCATCAAGGGTAAGGGTTAAACTATTGCTTTTATTGGCCGCTTCATCCTTTACTTCAACTTCTAACAAATAGGGCGCTATTTTGTTTGTGATGTCTCTCTCATGGCTGATGATCTGACAAATAGGCTGCATGGGCTTAATCCCAAATGTTCACATAGGAGCCTGCGTTGGGGGTCGGTAGATCAGGCAAAACAAGCTTAAGACCCGCAGGCAAATGCGCTCCATAATCGGTCAAACGGTAATTAGCTTCATAAACAAGGCGTAGCGCCAAATCTTGGTAAGCCTTTGGGTAATAATTATAACAAATGGCATCCACCATATCGCCTTCACGCGTAAGATAAATCTCATCCATACTATTGACCGCTATATTCTTTAAGGTTGATGGTAAATTCTTGACGCTTTGGTTGGCCATCACGGGTAAAAATGGTGTTCTCTTCCTCTACGCTTTCAATAATAAATTCGCCAAACACCTTACCATCACCAGAGATAAGCAAAAGCGGTTTTCCCTCGCTCGCCATAGCGCGCATCGCGTCCAACTGGCCATAACCACCACGCCACTGCGGGTAGATCACCCCTTCAAGGCTGATGCTTGTTGCATTAAGCGTTGGGTTTTGCAAAACGGGCTTACGGCCTAAGCGCGCTTGCTCAACCCAGCCATAACTATCGCTTCGTGCCCATCTTTGATAAGGCAATTGCCGCAGGGAAAAGCGAAAGTCGCCTAACGCCATCATCATGCTAAATCACCCAATTGTGCCATGAGCTCACGGCGCTGTTGCATGGCCATGTCTTGCAAGGTACGCTTGATCTGCGCGGCAACGTCTTTAACATCGCCATTGCTTTGCACCGTAAGATTGCTAATCGTTATGCTTGGATTATAGGCAACAGTATTGGGAGCGCTATAGCCACTAAGACGCGGGATAGTAGCAGTGGGCGTTTGTGGTTGGCTTGATGCTATCTTGGCTTGTGCCTGCGCGTCTGCTTCCAATTGGCTATTGCCATCGCTAACAATGTTTCGTTGTACCTCTTCAACGCTTTTAGTCGTTACCGTAGCGCCAACATTAAGGCCTAATTTGTTTTTTACCCAGTTAGGCATCCAGCTGATAAGACCCATAATCTTATCTTGGAGCCATTTTGTTAAGTTATTCCAACCCAATTTTAAGCCATTCCATAAAAAGCTACAGATGCCTTTGCCAAAATTTAACATGCGGCTACCAATATTACTGATAACATCAGTAATAAAGTCAAAGCAGGTTGCAAAAAAGTCAGTAATCCAATTCCAGCCGGTTTTGATGCCCTCCCATAAAAAGCCGATGATCCTCTTACCAAGCCCTAAGAAGTCAATGCTAGATATATAATTGACAACATTGCTAAAGACATCAACAACCTTCTCCCATGAGCTAGCTAGAAAGTCTGTAATGCTACGCCAGTTCTTAATAGCCAGTACCAGCGCGCTAATCCCCACAATAAGCCAACCAATAGGTGTTGCCAGCATCGCCGCGCCTAGACTTATAAAAGCAGGTACAAGCGCCGCAAGTGCCCCAATGAGCGGTCCTGCTATATAGAGGCCAACACCCACAAGCGCCAGCTTTAGGTGATTGCTCAAAAAGCTTGCCACAGGCTTTATGCAATTATAGACCCATTTAAAACTCTCTGCCCAGTCATCTATGCTCTTGCGTAAGTCTGATGTTGGGTCTTTTAAGTCCTTCAAGGTTCCTTTAAACCACTCTAAACCCTCTTTGATCTTGTCATTGATTAAATTCTTATTGGCATCAATCAATTGATTAAGCCAATCAAGAGTCTCTTTCAAAATGGGCATAAACCCTACAGAGATCCGCTTGGTAAAGGTGCTAAAGCGATCCGAAAGGCCTTTCATACTATTATTTAAATCAAGTGCCCCCGCCACCGCATCATCACCAATAATGCTTCCCGAAGCGCGCGCCTCTTGGCGCATGGCTTTGATCTCTTCACGTGTTTTGCCCATAAAGGCCAAAAACTGCGGCCCCTTATCAAGGCCAAAGACTTGCTCGCTTAAGCCTTGTTGGCCTTCTTTCTTCATCTGCCCCATGCGCTCAATGAGATCGCCAAACAGTGCGGCGGGGTCTTTCATTTTTTCTTTAAGGCTTTGTGCACTATAGCCAAGGGCAGCAAAGGCTTCTGCACCTTTCCCTTTGCCCGTGGCGATAAATTCATTGGCGCGCCGTGTCATCTGTGCAAGACCATCGCCCATACTATCAGCCGTTATGTTAAAACTATCGCCTGCATATTGGAGCTCTTGCAAGCTTTCCGCTGAGGTACCAATGGCTTGTGCCCAATTATTAAGGCTAAGGGCATTGGTTGTTAGCTTCTTCTCAAGCCCATAAACACCGGCTACCAAACCACCACTGCCAAGCCCTACAAGAGCTGTCAACTTCGCAATCCGTCCTAAGCTTTTGTTTGCACCAGCCCCCACATTGTCAAAAGCCTTGCCCAAACCTTTGACCGATTTTGACAAGATAGAAAGACCTGTAACCCGCCCCATCTTATTGAGCTTAGTTTGCATACGTTTAATGGGACCGGATATCTTATCTTCAAGCGATAGCTTGATCACGGCATTAGCTAATTTGTCCATGATGATCCTTTGAAGGTGGTGAAGGTGGTTCAGGTGGTGTTAATCTTTTGCGCGCCCACTCGTGCCAAGAGACGAGCTCTTGGGGGGTGAGTTCTAGAAGCTCAGAAAGCGGCCAATGAAACACAAGGGCTAGGTCGGTGATGTAAGTGGCAGTGCTTTCCCAATCTAAGAACGGCGCGCTTTTTGAAAATCCTCAATAATGGTGTTAATCTCTTCTATATCCACTTGATCCAACTCATCCACTGCTTGAGGCGGCCAACCCGATAATTTAGAGATAAGATAGCGCTGAGAGTTTTCGCCAGTCTTAAGGTTGGAAGAAGCAAAAATGTCTTTACCCTTCGCTCTGCGTAAAGTGATGGTCTCGTGGGTGGTGCCCTCGAAAGTAATCGGAATTAAAAGGGTATAGGTTTTTTCTGTCTCAATCATGTTTTTTTTTTCCTAAAGTCCAATATTCGTGCGATGTGCGGCAAGTTGATCAACCCCGCCAATGCGTTGGATCATGTTAACAATGTCAATCTCGGCATATTCCACATTGTCTTGTTCATAGCGGAAATATGAAAGCGTATAATCAATGGTTTGCGTGGTCTTTTGTCCTCCTTGCCATTGGCCAAAGTTCAAGCCTTTTTGAAGGCCACGTACAGAAATCACCACGGGCTCTTCTTTGCTACCTTGCGCCTGCACAGAGCCGCGCAAAATTAACGGCGTGTTAGGTGTGCTAAATAGCGTTAATAATTAGGATCATAATCAGAAATCACCATTTGCATGGTCATGACATCAAGGCCTAACTCAATCTCAACAGGTCCATTCATACCAGCGGCGCGATGGCTTTCTACTTGTACCGTAAGATTAGGCAAAGTGACGCTATCAACGCGCCCAAGGTAAGAGCGACCGTCAAGATAAAGATTAAAATGTTTGAGAAGACGAGGTAACGCCATTAGAAAACTCCCTCAAAATAATCATTGGTTAGCCTTGAGCGAAAGACGATATGCTCAGCGGGTGTTGGTGGGGTGAAGTCTATGTCAAACCACACAACACCATCGGCTAAAGAGGCGGGCCTATTAAGTTCAGGATTGGCAATGCATTTGCCACCAAGAATGGCACCTTGGGCTTTGAGATCACGCAAATAAGCGTTCACACTTTCGCAAACATCGTCAAAATAGGTTTTGGTAATGGTACGGTCAATCGCCCAGAGATGACTACGCAAGATGCTGTCTTCAATCATATCAGCGGTACGTACCACCGGCAAAAAGGCCCATTTGGTTTCGCTTGCCAAGGTACGATTGCCCCAAAGCCGATAGCCATTTTCGCGAATAATGGTGGTGATCTTGCTTGCATTTAACAGATTAGCTCTGCTTGCTTTGTCGCCAAGCGCAAAGTCAACGGGGCGCGCAAGCCCCAATACCCCATTCAAGACTTGGTTGGACGGTGACCACCAAAAACCTTTCTCATAGTCAATTTTGGCAATCAATCCAGCAACTGCGGCGCTTGCCGGCAGGGTAAGTATATGATCACCTGCGCTAACCTTAACAAAGGGGTCAACCATATAAAGGCGCTTGGAAGATAAATCAGCAGCATATTGCTGTGCGTCTTCATCGGTTGTATTGGGTCCATCAATCACTGCAATGGCGCGAAGCTTTTGCGCAATGATGCTAAGCTTAGCAACAACGGGGTTTATGATAGGCTTCTTGCTTTTTTCCTCTTGGGGTCGTTGATGGGTAAAGCCTGCTGCACATAGAATACGTGGTTCGAGCCCTTTTAGACTTAGCGGCTAAGAAGGCGTCAAGGCCTTCATAAGCGCCGGCCTCATTCACACCGCCAAGGACTTTTGCAAAACTTTCCCTATCTTCCTCAACCCGCACCACCACAATCACCGCACCAATTTGGTTAAAGATTTGTGCAACAGCATCAGGGAGTGTGCCACGGGCTTTACCTACTGCGCCTAATTTTGCCGCTTTAAGCCGTGATCCCGCAATCAATACGGGCTCATTAAGCGGGAACACTTGCTCATCAGCATCAGGTGCTGTGCCAATCAAGCCAATAACTGCGCTATTGACTGTGCGTATGGGGCGGGGGCCGTCGTCAATCTCAATGACTTCAGCACCATGTAAAAAATCTGTCATAGGGTAACCTCTTAGAAGGTGGGCAAAACGCAAAAAGCCCACGATGCGCAGGGTGCACAAGGCGGGCAGTTAGGGAGTGTTAATAAATAGGCGTTAGAAAGACTCAACAGCAAAAAGCAGAAGGCTTGAGCAAGCAAGCTATCGAGGGAGACGGGCTCCCTCGACTTAGGCAAGAAGCCCTTGCTGTTATTTGGAGGTTAATTCTATGAGGTTTATCCCCATAAGAGTTAAGCTTACAATTAGAAAAACGTCAGGTTGCTTGCAGATCGATCTGAGCGTTATATTCTTTTGGTAAGCTATCGTGGGTGGTTTTATGCCACCCACACTCCAAATATAGCAAAAGCAGTCAGGGTGTTCAAGGTTTCATTTCTTCGGAAGTCGCCGTGGTTTCCTTTTGGTCTACTTCTTTAGAGACTCATATCGAAGTCCTGCGGCTTCTATGAAAGCTCTGTTTCGTAAGCGAGCATCATTAAGTAAGTCAGCCCATTGGATAATCTCAATGCTACCCCGCGCCTCATTAGTTAAGATCTGTATGCGACCTCGCCCATTCGCAGTAGTAGACATGTATCTCGCACGTTCTTCAAGCTTTCCTAAAATATCAGCTATAATATAGCAGTAAAAGACGCAATCATCAGCTAGACGGATATCACTACCGTCAAATTTCTTAATTTTCTTATCTTGGAGAGCTGCAATATAATCCGTGACCTGATCCATTGGCATCTTGTCATCTTTGTATGATGCGAATCCAGGGCGCTTGAATTCCACAAGCATTACGCGTTTGAGAGGATTGTCGTCTTCTTCACTAAGGCCATAGACGTGATCATAAAGAAAAAGGTCGGGTCGTTTTAAGTTTCCTTTCTCACCAGTGATATTTTTAAATGATTCGTCCGATGCGAAATAACTGGTAAAAGTAAGCCTTTCATCAATAATCCACAGGTCATGTTTAGATGATTTTACTTTTTTTGGATCATCGCCCCTTAGCTTTACTGGACAAATCAACTTGTGAAGAGCTTCTTCATATACATGAGCTTGACCTTCGTTTTGTGCAGGCTGGATGAAAGCACCCATGAGATCAAGCATAGTTTTGCGCCGCAACACATATTCAGTTAATTGTCGTTGTTCTTCAGCACGTATAGCATCTGCCGCCTCCTGTACCTTATCGTTAACATCTTCTATTAAACTTTCGGATGGAAACCCTCTACTTTGCACGTCATTAATAATAGTCTTGATTTGTTTATTGCGCTCTTTGTCGCGACGTATCCGATGAGGAATCAAAGCCTTTGCAAACTCCTCATCATTTATAGCGTTTCGAGGCACGTTCTTTAAGAGCTCAGAGATTTCTGCAAAACCAAAGGACGGATATTGTTCTACGAATTTTTTCATTTCTATAGAGCGTTCATTGTCAAACTGTTTTATCTCATCACAAATAACTTGTTCTCGCACATGATCAGCACATTTTTTCAAGATATCCTCGACCGTGCTCTCCTCAAAATTAAATTGTGTACGCTCCTGATTGACCTGCTTATCAAGAAAATCTCCGGTAATGCATCCATGGTAGCAATAACTTTTTTCGGGACCGAAGCAACCAATGCCTAGCAATCCATCAACCTGCCGAGTCATCACCGTACGATCATTAGCAACAAAATGTATTTGATGATTGCCCTTAAAACTTTTACTGGTATTTTTGCTGCAAATAAAACTCATGAGTTTCAAATCTTTAAAGTTATTGTTATTTTCGTCTTGTATGGCAGTAATGCCTTCATATTCAACTTTAAAAGCTTCAACATCTTTTGGAAATATTGCAGTATCTTGTTCTACATTTAGCTCAATGAGTGGCGACTTCCCCGTAATAAAGCTGGCAAAAAAATGCGAAGCAAAATAATCAATAATGGGTTTTGCCGTACGCGGAAAGTGCTCTTTGTAGGATTTTTCGCGTAAACCTTTAAAAACAACCGTCGTTCCTGTGCTAGTAGGAGTCAGAACCTTTTGGATTTCTTCCTCTTTGACTTGGTCATCGTTTTTTAAGTTTAAGGTGAAAGAGCGGCGAAACATAGATCCTTTATCAGAATCATAGTAAATACTTGTAACTGAGATATTATTAAAAGCATCTAACCAAAGGAGCCGCCCGACACCTTTACCACCGCGTTCGAGTTTATAGCCCGTATCAGTCGTGCAGAATGCCAAAAAATGGGATTCATCTAAGCCAATACCATTATCAATTACCTCAATTATGATGTCGGCTTGAGATTTAAGGCCTTGGATATTGACGGTAATTTTACCGCGTTCTATAGAATCTTGATCAAAACCATCCTCAATCGCATGAAGGGAATTACTGACTGCCTCGAATAGGGGCTGGAGCGCCAGCTGAGAGCTATAAGGTTTTGGTAAGCGCATTATACGGTTAACAATATCTGCTTGCATTGACGCCATAACTTTACCCCCTTTTGGTGCATCGCTAATTTGATTGTATATCATATGATATAGTATGTAAGTCAATCTCCTACGATCTGTTAGATGGTTTTATTGGGTTTCCTCTCCTTTTTGTGCTTGTACCAAGGCTGCAAGCTTCTTAGAAGTCGCCGGGGCTTCTTCCATCTTTCTTTTTATTTCTGCTTCCTCTGGCGGGATGAACTTACCATTCTCATAGCGCCAACCAATACCCGCCTCATCAGAGGGAATGGCAATAGCTCCGTCATCAAATGGATAGGTGTAGTCCTCGGGCGCAACGATTGTGTTAATCACCACGCCCTCTTTTACAACTGCGTAATACATACTGTGTTTCCTTTAAATTATGTTGATTTAGTACCAAATTTTGACGAGGAGCATACCGTCGGCTCCGCGGCCTCCATAAAAGCCTTCGCCACCGCCACCCCCGCCGCCAGCAGGAAAGGCGCCAGTAGCTCCATAATTGAAGGGTCTACCTCCGGCTCCTCCTTGACCAGCATAGATAGAAGTACCTCCCGCGCCGCCAGTAGACTTATCACTACCGCCACCGCCACCGCCGCCGCCATAAATAGAGTTGCCTCCATTAAAGCCCTCACGATCACCTTTACTACCACCACCGCCGCCACCACCATAGATAGCATTATCTCCAGGTTCGTATCTCTTATCTGTACCTCTAAAAGCGCCGCCTCCTGAGCCTCCTGCGTAATTTGCACCGCCGTCACCACCACGCGCCAAAACATAAGCATTTCCTTTGCCTAAGCTCGTATTACCTCCTGAATAGCCAACATATAAGTTACTTTGCCCACCAGCGCCTCCTCTGCCTATAGTAAAGTCTTCAAAACCTGCTAGGTCTTTCTTTAAAAATTTTTTGATGACACATTCGCCGCCTCCACCTCCACCGCTAAAGTTATTGGCTCCACCGCCACCACCGCCCCAAGCCCATATCTCAACAAGGCTGTCGTCTTTGATGTCTTTAGGCCATTCAATATGGCCACTCTCAGTATATTTGAGTTCTATATCGGGTACTGTAGAAGTTTGCCTTAGCCTTTTATTAATGTCGTCTATTGCCTTTGCAAATTTCTGCTCTTGTGCCGCGAGCGCTTTTTCTTGTTCTTTTAGCTTTTGATTAAGCTCTTGCTCTATCTGTTCCTTGGTGGTGGTAATGTCGCGCTCTATTTGTTGCTTGGTACTAGCAAGCGTTTGGTCAGCCTCTTTTTTAGTATAGATGTCGCTCGCATCGTTCTTTAAATAGCCCCAAAACAAAATCTGCGTGCCGGCTTTAAGCGGCGCTGTTAGTTTGATCGCAAAGGTGCTCGTTGCTTTGTTAAAACTTAAGCCATAATCTTCATAATAACTATTGCCGCTTATAAAGACCATGCCATCATCAAACCCACCATCAACCTTAAATGGACCCGTTTCACCCTCTACTTTTGTGACATAAAGCTGTTGACGCAAACCACCAATCGACACCGTAGAAGTGGGAACCCAGCCATCTTTAGACATTTGCTTCATCTGATTGGGATGTTGGCTTATATCAAACGCCAAAGTGCCGATAGGAGCCTTGACAGGTAAGGTTGTAAGCGCCCCTAGATAGCGTTGTTTAAAATCAGCAAGCAATTGTTGCGTGTCGTCTTTTGCTACTTGCGCACCATTGCGTGCTTGTATCGCATTGTTTAAATCGACATGCACGTGCTGCTTATCGTCTTCGACCTTTTGTTTATCAAGGGCTACGTCATCGCGTAACCTTTTCGTCTGATCAAATAGGGTCTGACTAGCCATGGTTGCGGCGGCTAAGGCTGATACTTGCCAATCATCTAAGGGGCCAAGCGTTGCATCGCTGTTTGCCCCATAAACCGCCATGACAAATAGTCGTAAAACCGCTCTCTCACGATCATAGTGAATCATCCGGCAAATGGCGTAAGCCGTACTATCATGCTTGCTGGTTAAAGCCACGAAGGGTGAGGGCACAAAGCTTTCGGCTTGATCACCCTTAACTAAGGCAATATCGCGGATATCCCCTTGGCGAACGCTTAAAGCACCATCCACATCAGCAAGCAAAAACCCAAGTTCTGTGAGTTTGCGCAAACGCTCTGTTATCGGCCCTAAAATCTCATTAAGCCGTTTAAGCCCCATAGCCAACACTTCATTATTGGCTTCATCAAAGCTAAAGCTTTGGCCTTCAACCTTTAATAGACGCGTGTCAAGATCGCGCACCAAACGGTTCCAGCGCACATCATCTAAAATATCACTACCGCGTACACAATAGGCTGGATAGCGGCTTTGTGGATGTTTCTTTTCTACCTGCTGCACAGCTAAAACCTTTGTATCTATCGCTTAAACCTCTGGCCCAACTCTAATGACTTCCTCAATCAGAGCGGGGTCAACGTCTTCAAGCAGGCTTCCTAGAAAATAATTGGTACTAATCGCTGTATAGGTTGTATTATGAAGGGTCACTGGTCTATTGAATGTGACCTTATAATAGATATCGGCTTCATATTTGCTCTCTTGTGTCGTCTTTGCCATGGGTCTTCTCCTTTACGCTGTGCGACCAATATCAACGCGCTCTGCTACGTGATAGGTGTTAAGTGGGCTTTTAGTGGTGCCGGTAATCTTGATTTTATAGGCTTTGAGGGAGGTAAACTTAAATTGCCAGCGTCGTTCAATCGCGTTGGGATCTTCAGTTTTATAATCCTTGACGCTACTTGGCGCAGTAAGGCTTTTAAATCCATCCCCAGTCATAAGCCGCACAAGGCATGTGTGGTTAGTCTGCTCGTAGTCTTCAAGCCTTAAGCGCACCTCTACAAGGGTGACGCCTGTAGGCATTGTGCGTGCCTTTGAGATATGGGTATAATCTGTGCGTGCGCGCGCTGTTGTGATGCTTGACGCAGAGCCAAAGGTAAAGCTTGGCATAAGGTCAGTTGTTCCAATGAACACCAAGCGCGCTTCATAAAGCGGGTTAAGACCGAGCAAGAGGTTTGGTGCATCGCTAGCAATGGGTCTCCATTGGCCTTCAACACGGATTTGCCACACCAATTGACAGCCTTCGGGCACAAAGCTTTCGGCCAAAATATCAACATCACCAATGCCGCCTTCCAACACCCATGGCTCCACTTGCACTTCTGCGCGTGTTGCGTTGAAATGGGCATAATAAAGGCGCGCATAGCAAGATCAATTTTAGCGTCGCCCATAAACCAGCCGCCGCCATCGCCCGAATAAAAATATTGGCCTTGGCCATATTTATTGCCATTGATCGTGCAGGCCATATGCGCACCATCTGTTACTAAAACCAAAGCATAGCGACCTTTGGTCACAAAGACGGGGCCTATAGGGACTTTGGTCTCATGGGGATAGACTTTAAGATCCTCTACTGCGATCTTGACCCGCGCCAACACCTTGTTCAAATCAGGTGCGCCGTGATCGGTTTCTGTGATCAATACATGGATGTCACCCGTTTTAGCGATTTGTGAGAAGAACAAATCAATATGGGTCAACCAACCATCCTGTGCATTGAGCCATGTTTGCGCGGCAATCGTGCCGTTTAGGGTGAACTTTTCCACCTGCGCATCCCAATAGGCTTCATCATAACTATCATACCAAAATTGGGTCACCCGCACATAGCCCGTATGGGCGGCGGCGTTGCGACGATCTTCTGGTGTGTACTTCCCATGTCTCACCATCCCTGCGAAAGATCCCCGTAACGGGGTCATAGCGCCCCGAATTCCACCAAGAAGAATTGGTGCATACCGACCTTGTAACCCCATAGCGTATGCGTGTGCGGGTGCGGGTCTTTTGCACCATGTTCACACCGCTTCGCACCGTATATTGCGAAAGGATAATCTCACCATCCTTGCCCGCAAGATCAAGCCTTAGTTTAGGACTATAGGCGGGAAGCGCAAAATTGCCATTAAGCATAACACGCGGCTCTAATGGATTAAGCAAGTTGATATTAGCTTTGCGCTCAGCCGCGTTGCCAAAGCGTATACCTTCTTCAACCTTACAAAGATACTCAGGGTGTTGGCTATCACTATCGGATTGCTTAAGGCTTAAATAGTGATCAGCACCCCAAAAGGACATATCTTCAGGCATGCCAACCCGCGCCTTGAGGCGACCAATATCAGCGGCGGCATTAAAAAACTCATCTTGGCGCACCACGCCTTTAAGGCTTGATGCTAAGGCGGTCATATCGGTATCCAGCGTATCAATGCGCTTACCTGTGTTGTGCATCCAGCCTTTCACATTTGTGATATCGGTTTGTACCTTCTCAAGCGAGATAATCCTATTCTCTTGCACCGCTTCAATTGAGGCTATGCCCGCAGGTGTGAGCGTGACATAGGCTACAGGTACCACAGCGCTATCAAGGATGGGCGGTTGTGGATTGGCATTCTCAATGCCTTCTACCGCATTAACCTCTGCAAAGCGCTGATTAATGGTCGCTACGGGGCGTGCTTCGACTTCATTTGACCCTTCCTTTACGAGAAAGGTAACCTGTTCAATAGCGCTATCAAGCGTTTTGCCCCAAACCGCAATGGTGACAATTTTCTTAGTGATGGTTGGTAGGTAGTTGGCAAGGGATAAAATCACCCCATTATCTTCTTGGCGCGCATATACTTTGCCATTGTAATAAAGCCTGCCTTCGCCAACCGTTACCTCCATGGGGCCGGTCTTGGCTACGGGAAAGTTCCAAAATTTGGTGGTGCTGGTGATTGCATCATGGACAATATGATCCAAACCCTCGCGCGCAAACTCACCAATATTATTGCAAGAGTCTGGGGTCATTTGTTGTCGTGGATAAAAGATGGCGGTCTTTTCCATAAAATACTCCTAAAGCTGAAAGGGTAGCGCGCTATTAAACCGCACCGATCCATTAAGCGGTGTTTGGTCATCAAAGCGGCGGGGACGCGTGGTTTGCCATGTCACCAAAATTTGGTCGCGTTGTGCTTTGGAAAGGGCAATAGCGCGCGCGACCTGTTGCATTTGGCTGTGGTCTTTCGTGTATAAAAAGCTCTTTCCTAAAAAGCTCACCCCCAAGAAACTACTGCGTGGCCGGCTCTTAACCTTTAAATCAATAGCCACTTCTGCCTGATAGGCGGGCATAGAAAGGCGGCAATGGCCAAGAAAAGCACCGGTAGTGCGCTTAGCCCATGTTGGCTTGCGCTCATAAAGCGCAATAGAGTCATAGATCATCTCATGGGCTTTGGAGGGCAATAAAAAGTTGCGCCCTAGAAAACGCGTTGTTCCTTTGCCACAAAACATGCCATAGGCATCCTCGCCTTTGCTTGACATCCGCTTAGGTCGCACGTCCATAGGTTCAAGAGAGGCGCTCACCCCATTAGGCCATAGGGGCGAGGTTTGATCATAGTAATCCACGTCTTGGCGTATTGTGATAATTTGTGGCTCTCTCTTACAAACACCTAAAAAGCTACGCCCCATCTTGCCTAAGAAGGCGCCCTGTCCAGCCTCACCTGCTAACAGAAAGCGCTCAACACGCTGCTTTTGCCTTGCGGGTAAGTCAATTTTGGTAAGCGGTGTCTCCTTACCATTCTGCCACAAACTAGCGCGCCGCCCATAAAATTGGCGTGCGCGCGATGGCAATAGAAAACTATGGTTTAAAAAGCCCTGCCCACAAAAGGCTTCACCTTGGGCAAGAAACCGCTCTTTTACAAAGCGAATGCGGATTTGTGGTTGCTCGCTATGCCACGCCTCTAGCTTGTCTTTGCTCATGCCTTCTGACAAAAACATCCGTTGCGGGGGTGTGACAATTTGGCGTAGTTCACTACCAACCAAGGCAATATAGGTTTTTAATCCTGCCGCCGTGCCTTTAATGCGCTGGAGTTCAAAGGCGCGGGCAATGACTTGACGTTTTTGGGCGATCGTCCATTGGTCATTCCATATCTCAATGCCAAAGCGAAACGCCAGCCATGGCAAGAGATGTTCCGCAATAGCATCAGGATTGGTAAAATCAGCCAAAGCATCAATCGGTAAGCTTGGAAAGCTTGTTGCTTGTTCTAGATTGCGCTCAAAGGCTGTTGACCTTGCCGGCAGAAGCGAACTAAACGCTGACATGGTCAATCTCCACCGCGATATCTGTGGCTAGCGCGATTTCGAAACTCTTACAAAGCTGATCAACGCTTGGCGCTTCAAGCACCACATTTTGAATGCCTGTGCTTGTTAGAGCGGCAATAAGGCCAGAGCGCGTTGCGCTATAACCAACCTTTTGCACCTCTTGCAAATAGGCTTTTAAGCGCTTTAGGGATTGCTCTTTCACAACGCCTTGGTCGGGACCGGGATAAATGGTAAGCTTGGCGGCAATAGAATAAGGCTTTGGAACCGCCATAGATACCACAACATGATCGGTTAAAGGGCGTAAATCCTCTTGGTTTAAACGCGCACGCACCATCTTTAAAATCTCATGATCGGGGCGGCAAAGGATACGTGTAAACGCGCTTTGCTCTGGTTGAGCAAATAAAGCACGCCCGATCACCGTTTCTTCTTCTGTACCATCCTTCACATCTTCATAAGCAAGAAGGCTAATGTTCACCTCACCTAAGTTCTGACTATCAACATTAGCATGCACAATCGCTGTTGAAACGCTCATCGTGTGGAACAAATAAGCCCGTCTTGGACCAGCGGTTGAAAGGCCGCTTAGTGCTTGCTGAATGCGCGAGCGAAAGCGCGTGTCCGTCTCTCCATCAAGGCGCATAACATTGGCAAAAGCACCCATAACATCAAGGTCATGTCCGCGCGCGCTCACAATATTATTAGCGCGTGCCGCATCATTAATGCGTTGGCGCAATAAAAACTCCCGATAGCAAAAGGCTTCAATCACCTTAATTGCCGGATCGCTCTCAAGCACACTATAATTTGGCTCTAACGCTTTTAACTTAGCAATGGCAGCTTGGCGAATGGCTTCATAAGAGACCTCTTCAACAAAGTCAGGGGCAGGAATTTGCGTTAAGTCTAACGTATGGAAATAGGCGTTTTGGCTCATTGTAAAACCAGCCCTTCCATTTTAATAGGCTTGCCGCTTGGCATGTAAAGCCCGTCAAAACTGATCTCAACACAGCCCGCTTGGGGCATGGTATAAGAGATCGTGTTCAGCTTTAAACGCGGCTCATATTCTTTAAGCGCTTGGGCTACAGCCATATACAGATCCCACAGCAAAAAATGCATTCACTGGCTGGTCAAGTAAGCGCGCTACATCGCTACCATAGGCGCGACGCATCACACGGCTTCCTTTAGCAGTCATTAAAATATCAATCAGCGATTGCCGCAGATGATCCATACCAGAAAGCGGCTTTCCACTCTCTCTATCCATGCCAATCAACATAATATCTCTCTATTGTGGTGGGGTAGTGATAGAGCCACCGACCGCAACGCCACCATGCACGTGGCTTTGCCCAATATTGCTACCATTATGGCTAAGCGTGCCTGCTTGAATGGCGACACCACCTGCTTGTAGGTGCATGTGATTTGCGGCTTTGGTGGTTACATTTTGTGCTTCTATGCCCAAATCACCATCAGTTTTAATACTAATGCCTTTGGGTAGTTTTGTTTGCATAGCTTGTGCATTAATCCCGATCGTTTCATCGGTGATAAGCATAATGCCACGCGGCGCGTAAATCTCTAGCACGCCATCCTTAGCGCTGATCTTAGCGCCGCCCTCAATGGCAAGGCTAAAGCCGCCACCACTACCAATAGACACATCAAATGTGCCTTTGTCCGCAATGGTCATTGCATAGCTATGGCGTTCATCATCATACTCTATTTGGCTCCCATCAGGATAAACGGTGCGGTGTAGGTTGCCTTTATCGGCCGCTTGGGTAGTCTCGGTTGCAAGCGCCCCTACAATCACCCCTTGCGCCAAATCACCGCTTGGACACGCCATAACAACTTGCTCACCCACATCACGCCCGCTCCATTGGCGGGTCTTGCCGGCACGCGGCTGTATATCGGGTAACCAATCGGTCTCAAGATCACCACTTTTAACACGGTAGCGCCCGTTCTCATGATTGGCTTGTGATACACTACCAACCACCACTAAACCAGCAACGCGCCGCTCTAAATCAATGAGACGACGATACAGCTCGCTATACATCTATAAAGCCTCTTGATAATCATTGCGGTGCGAAAGCCCCGTATCGGGCTCATAGCTATATAGCGTACGCTGTGTGGCACTACCGCTTCATCGCTTGGCGCCATATGGGTGCAATAGATGATGTCGTAATAAAGGGTCGCCCAAAGGGCGAGTGTCGTTCCTTTTGTGCCCCCATGATACTCCCATTGGGTCAACAAACAGCTTTCTACCAATCTATTAAGATTAGGCGCTTGATAGAGAATGGTTTCGACATCCCACGTCAAACGATCCATATCATCTTCCTGCTCATAGCCCGCTATGCAACATTCAATTGCTATATGCAGGGTACGCCGCCGCATACCGTAGTCTTGCACTTGCTCAAGGTCTAAATCCTCACCTAATGTGTAAACAAGTAGAGCAGGGAATATATCTTTGTTAAGCGCAAACGCCCGTTGCGCAAGCACATTATTACCAGCTATGGTGTTTCCAGCCTTAAGCAGGTCAATAATCGTGTTGCGAATAAGTAGGCGATGGGTGCTCATATTATAGCGCTTCCTATCAGGCGTGGTCTTCTACTAAAGCCACTTTCATCATACCGCTGGTCGAGGTGATCACATCACTAATGATGAAGGTCTCCTGATCCAAAACAACCCTATCACCTTGTTTGGGGGCACCGCCTATATCGCTAAGGCGAATATCAAGCATTTTAATAGGATTGGTAAAATCTGTTGTGCCATAGACGGGGTCTTGCGCATAGGTCTCGTCATAAATGGCGCTTATGCTAAAAACTTCGCCCGTAGTTTTGCGTGTATAGGTTAGAGCCCTGCCAAAGGTCTCACATAAGACATCATTCATGGCCTTAAGGTTAGCGTTCCAGTTCTCAATCATGATTAAGCCTGCTATTGCTCTGTGCACCAAGCCGATCAAGGGGAATAATTTTTATTATGTTGTCTCCATCATGGATATCAACAAAAGGAGCATTGCATAGGCGCGTTTCAAACACACCAAGGCCTTTAAAAAAGCCTTTTACATTTTTTGATGCGGGCGGCTTGGCTTTAGCCGTTTCTGGCGCCTTAGAAACCAATGCCGCGCAATAACATTTGCGGCTGAGCACAAATAAACAAACCATTGCTAGAAATACGCGGCCGTATCCACGGGGTTTGCGCATCACCCATGAAAACCTCTGTATACATCTCAAGCACGCTATCATGAGCGCCTTCTACCGCGTCGTTGCGCGTGAAGATCTCGTAAAAAATCCCTCCCATCCCTTGCGGGATGAATTGACATTCATTGGACTTCATACCGATTGCATCGGGTATGCCAAAGCGCGCACGTCCCTCATAATCACTAACGCCATGATAATCCATGAATGTAATACCACCATAGGTAAAGCCGCCCTCAATGGCCTGAGCCTGTACCTGTGGGTGCTGGATAAGCGCATCGTAAAATGCCTCTCCACATAGGGCAAGGGCACTTCCATTTGTGGGGAAGGCACCATGGCAGGCGCGTTTCATCGCCTCTATCACATGGCTACAAAGGCTTGCAATGTCTGTGTCACTATCATCAAGGCTAAATTGGATAGGCTCTGGCCGCTTAATGCCAAAAACATCAAACCAATCAACCAATACACTGCCATTCACGTCATAAACTACGCCTTGCATGGCACCAAAGCGAAAGATCTCAAAGATTAGGTCCATGTTTTCGATAAGGGCAGGAATGGCCGCTTTGGCCTTTGCCAATAAGACCTTATCAATCTCTTGAGCAGAAAGCTTAGACCCATCTTGCAATGGGTCTAAGGTAATCAAGGCCTCGCGTACAAAACCATGGATGATGATAGAGCGCGTCTTCTCTTGCACAGAAGCTACTTGCGCGTGCAACACCCCCCGCTCAATAGGGCGAATGACATCGTCTTTTACCTCAAGCCCGATAATCTGTTGAGCACCAGTCTCAGCAGAAATGTTATCCAGCCCAAGCGCAGACAATACTTGCAACCTATCCATTGTTCATCCTAAAGCGTTTTGTTTGCTCTTCTTTGACTTGTTGCGTTAACACCGCGCAAAAGCATGGCTGGATTAGTACAATAAACAGCGGATAGCTAGCTATACGAACTTTAATCCAAGCATTGCTATCACGATCTGGAATAAGTTCAGCATAAAGCGGCAAACCTTGCTGGTTAACAAATTCAAAGCTCTCAGCAGGGGCAAAGGTTTGCTGGAAGACACCATCGGCTCCTTGCGGTATGAATTGGCATTCATTAGATTTAATGCCAATGGCCTTTTGCGTACCACGTAGGGCTTTGTCATCATAATCATCAACCGAACGATAATTAATAAATTGAATACCCCCATAGGTAAAAGTGGGATATGTCTTGCCGTTAATGGTTGCAATATTGGAAACGCCGAATGTACCGCCCAAAGCAAGTGCGTTTTGCGTATTTAGATAGATGTTTTCCACCTTAGGGTGGGTGCGCAAAGCATCATAAAAAGCATCGCCACATAAACCAATAACACTACCGCCATCAATAAAGGCGCCCTTACTTGCCCGTTGCATTTGGCGGATAACATCGCTACAGGTGATAAGATATTGGCATCTGGATCACTAAGGTTAAAGTCGATAGGTTGGGGCCTTTTCACGTTCCACAGCTTAAACCAATCGTACAATACAGAGCCATCGGCATCATAAACCATGCCTTGCACCGCTCCAAGCCGCATATTCTCCTTTGTAAGTTCAATGCTTTTAATAAGCTGTTCTTCCTCGTTGGCGACTTTGTCAAAAAGACTATCAAGAGCGTTCCATTCCCCCAACTTGCGTACATCTTGGAAAGAAGCCGCGGTAATAGTGCTTTCAATTGCTATACGTGGCGTTGAAACAAAACGAATGTCACGTACGCCCCTATTGGGTGTAGTGGCAGGCCCACCGCGTGGTGTGCATGGCACAATCTTGATAATATTTTGTTCGCGCTCAATGGCGACATCAATGGTTGAACTGGCTACTGTTTGAAAAATATCCAAGGCGCCAAGCAAACTTGGTTGGTAATCAAAATAGCGCAACGCATCGGTCATGGTGGTAGCCGAAAAAAAACTTGTGCTCGGCTAGTTTTGTTAAATTCATCTTGTAAACTCCTCGCAAAAGCTCAATTAACGTAGCACGATGTGATGCGCTTGTAAGGCAAGGCGTGCAGTTTCAATTTGCTGATCAGTGGCGGTTTCTGGCCAAAGAATGTAATCAATTTTTGCCGCACTAAGGCGCGCTGTGATAACAGCCACCTGTTCTTCATCGGTCGTATCCACAGTATCATATGAAATAGCGTAGGCGGTTTCGCGCCCATCCGTCGCACTAAAATCAAGCGGCGCGTATTTCCCCGTTTCCGTGATTTTCCCCAAAACTTGTCCTGCTTGAATGAGATAACCTTGAGCAAAAACAACCTTTTCACGCGAAAGATTATAAAAATCTTCAAGTAAATAAGCACCTGTTAACGGGCCTTGCGTATAGGCTTCATATTTCATTGTGGTTGACCTTTCTTAGCATCTAAACGCTCTTTCCATTGAGCGGTCAATTGCACGCTTGTATTGATTTTTCGCCTAAAAGGGTGCGTTGTTTTGTTGTTTTTGCCTGTATGCCAAGTTGAGAGCGTTTCACAAGCTGGTCTATAATTTTACTCTTAGCTTGGCCTACGCTTAACTGTTGTTTAATCGCCGCCTCGGCATTAAAATTAAGATCCAAACGGCGCATTTGCTTGGCTAAGTTAATAAGAGCAATAGTGCGTTGTCGTTCACGAATTGCTGAATTTGCGACTCCGCCTTGCCGCTTTGCTTGCGGTGAATTCTCTTCATCATCGATGATAAAATCCTCGCCCACATCAACTTCATCAGGAAATAGATCGCCATCATCCCCGACATCTTCTTCTTCACCAATTGCGGGCGCGTCTTCAGCGTGCGGTGTTTCCTCATCCTTTTCGCTCTCTTGCGTGGATGTGTTTTTTTCGTCGTCGTCGTCTTCAAACGCGCTTTGTGCTTTTAAGTGTCGCGCCATTGCGGCATCCTTTCCTAAGTTTATGCTTTGTTGAAATCTCAGTAGTGTTTCGTCTAGAGAAGCCACGCCATCAGCCAACCCGTGCGCAACGGCCTCTATGCCAAAGTAACTACTGGCTTGGGTTTGACGGATACATTCCGCATCAAGGCCGCGTGTGTGTGCAACGTTTGTGACAAACATTTCATAAAGCTGGTCACAGACATTTTGCATCTTTGCAAAAGCATCATCGCTTAACGGCCTATGCGTATTGCCATCAATCTTATTCTTGCCAGAATGTATAAGGGTCCATTTATTGCCTGCTTGCGCATCGGCTTTCGATTGGTCAATATGCGCCCAAACAACACCGATCGACCCCATGGTGCTAGTTTGTGTGGTGTAAATTTTTTCACCAACACAAGCCAACATATAAGCAGCCGAACAAGCAGCGTAATTGGCAATTGACCAAACGGGCTTACCACACGCTTGCGCTTGTGCCCGCATATCAGCTACCAAATCAAAAATGCCGTTGCTCTCGCCGCCACTGCTATCAATATCAAGCAAAATGCCTTTAACATCATCGCGTGCTAAAGCTTGTGCAAAATTTGCCCCAATCATCGGATAAGATACTAGTCCCGACTGCGCTGCCATATAGCCACCGCGCGTAACCAATGTGCCATGAACAGGTAAAACCGCAATATTATCAACCACGTTAAAGGGCACAGTATCCAAGTTTTGTCCTTTGATGGCGGCTAAATTTTCGCTAAACAAGCGAGGCTCTAACCCTTGAATAATCATCTCTAGCTTGTCGCTAGTGATCATGTGGGGTGTGTTGAATAGACGCGCGCTCATATACGGAAAGCTAGCTTCATTCATCGTCCTCATCGCTTTTTTCATCCTGAATAACGCTACTACCGTCGTCGCTAAACTTAAGCCCAAGCGTGTTTAAAAAGGCCAATTCATCGGCGCGATCTTGTAGGACGGTTTTTGCATCATAACCCCGCTCGTTCAACGCCATTGTCAGCGTTTTTAAACCCGAAGCAATTTCTAGCTTTTCCGCCATGATATCTTTAAGCGGATCAATCATTTCTAATTGCGGGCCAAAGTTTAAAATATCAAACCATTGATAAGGATCTTCATCAAAGTGGGGCAAATGTACTTTGCTATACAAGACAGACATCTCAACAAAACGCCGCCAAACCAATCTATTTAACTGATAGCCGATGATTTCTTCACGCCATTGCCTTATAAGACGGCGGAACTGGCCGAGCGCTGTGCGCGCATTTGAGAAATTACCTCTTGTCACATCGCCCGTCACTAATGCGTAGGGCATGTTAAGTCCCGCACAAATCTTTAATAAATTTTGGTATTGAAACTCACCATAATTGCCACCAACATCGGTAGGTGTTGAAAATTTAACATCCTTATCATCGCCTAAATCTAATGCCGCACCACCAGTAATTGTATCAGGCAAATGTGCGCGCGCCTTGTTTTTGTTGCGCTCATTTGGATCCACAGGCAACTCGCCCCGCCCTGTAAAGAAAAAAGCAAAAAGTGCACTAGCACTTTCTATCAAGCTCCGCTTCGTCATAGCAATTGAGCTCAAAAAATTTAATAAGCGAGCGTGTGGCCCGTGATAGGCCACGCAACTGCCCTGCATCACGGTTTTCGCAAACATGAATAACATCGACTGCATCAACCCGAACATAGGTTTGATGCCTATTTTTTTGCGTAAACGGTGTATAATCTGCAGGATGACGTGTAAAAAAATGGTAGGCTACGCATTGGTCATTAGCATCAAATTCAATGCCCATACGTATATAATGGCCCTCTATTTTAGCGGGGGCATCATAGTGCACATCCAACATTTCTTTTGGCAAAACTTCTAATCGAAACGGTAAATCTACGTAAGATGTGGTTGGCTTGATGCTTCGTAAAATCACAAAACATTCGCCCATCAAAAACACTTCACGTGCTATCAGTTGCTGTAAACCATAAAAACTACTACGACCATAATAATCCGCTTCATCAACCCAACGCCACCAGCGCTTTATTAAAGCATCGCGCACACTGTCATAGCCTTTAATAATCGGCATCGGTTTAATGCCGTCAACAATAGCCGATGATGCCCATTGGTCAGCCGCCCCGCCATAAAGGGGAATATTATTATAAGCCCAACGCAAACGCGCGTCTATTGTGTCGCCTGCCTCTTGAATGGCCGCATTGATATGTTTTCTGGTTGGCTCAAAATCTTCAAGTTTGCGCCCATGCGCGCCACTTTCTAAAATAGGCGTGCGTGGCGCATTGCCCCAGTTAAATAAATTCTGAAAAAAATTAGCCACGCAAACCTCTACTTGGATAAAGATTAAAGATTTTTATTTTCCCGCGTCCCTCTAATTTGGCAATCTGTTCATCCAGATCATCCAAAGCGCGGCGAATGTCGGCCGTGGTTTTATAAATAATTTGTTTATCGCCATGTTTGAGCGATTGCGTGCCGGAATAAAGCGCTGTTTCTAATTGTGCTCTTTGTTTCTTTAAATCCTCTAACCTACCAGCCACGATACAAACCTTTCTTCACATGTTTTTTCGGTTCATCAGACAATGGGCGGCGCAAAGCACATAGAGCGTTATAGGGGGTAGGCACTATTTTAATCGCAGGCTTTTCGCGCGATGCATCGCAAGAAAGGAACTCTGCTATCCAATCTGCCTCCGCCGTCAAATCAACATCCTCAGCTAAAAGGCCTTTAAGCGCCGCATAGGCGTAGACACGGCAATCTAGTGCCTCATTGCGCGCCGCTTTGGCCTTTACCCATGCATATTTCTTGCGGCCATCGCGATAGACTATTTTCTTATATTCTGCTGTTAATTGCTCAAAATACTCAAGGTCACGATCCTTATGAAAATGACAGGCACCAGAGCCGCAAGCTTCTGCACCTACCTTGTTAAGGCGCGCCATAATCATGTCTTTAGCGGCATCTACGCCCACATTATAAAGATTGATCTTGCCTTTGTTTTTACGGCTGGGTCTTTTCGGCCACACCTGATAAGAGCCGCCTTTGCCCTTCACGCCCCAAATACGACGGTTTTCACGGTCTCTGACATAATCATACACCGCTTGCGTATTGCTACCGCCCGTGTCAACACAGATCGCATGAATTTTCATACCCCCCTTTTCTTGAAAAGCAGGATGCGGCCAACGCTTGTCTAAATAGCCGTCCAAACGTTCCCAAACTCTTCCTTCCGATGGATTACCTTGAATGATTTTATAATCAATGTTCCAGCTCTCTTCACCACGCCCCCAGCCAACAAGCTCCAACTCTAAGCGATCAGGTTGCACATCAACACCACAGGTTAGAAGCGCCACCTGCGGCGGTAAAAGTTCATATTCTTCACGCAAAGCATAGAGCTTTGTTGCATCATTTGCCGCTCCTTGGCGCTCTTCCCAAGGTTCACCTAAAACCGTATTGACAAAAGATTGTAGCGTTGCTGGGTCACTCTTAGCCTCTAAAAACGCACGTGCGCATTCACCCCACGTAAACCATGGCGAATAAAGCGCCGATAGGTGATAGGAGCGAAAGTTGTTATAGCGGCTCTGTTTGGTTGCTACCCAACGCGCGCCATTGGCTTCGCTCAGCAACGCCGCCTTGCGATGTTCCTCATGAATAGCGCCACAATGGGCGCAAAAAAAGTGAGCCTCCTCAGGCTTGTCTTCAGGCCAGCGGATCTGCGCCCACGTAATAGGCTGTAGCTCATGACAATCTTCACACACAACATTATAATAACGCTGATCACCCTTCTCAAATTCGGCTTTAATACGGCTGGTCTCAAGGCTTGCTGGCGTTGAGAGCATAAATACCTTACGCCGCGGGTAGCTTGCCGTACGACGAAGAGCAAGGGTAACGGGGTCACCCTCACCATCAACATTAATCGGATACCCATCAACCTCATCAAGCACTAAATAGCGAATAGACATAGAGCGCAAGCCCACCGCTGAATTAGCGCCCGTCAAGTTTAGCGAGCCCCCTGCAAACTCCTTCATAAACAGCGTATTGCCGCTATCGCGCGCGCGTGGTGGGGCAATGCGCTCTGACAAAGCCTTGCTGTTGCGTATCATATGCTCAACACGCATCTTTGAGAGCTTCTTTGCCATATCTACCGTAGGCATCACGTACAGAATGGGGCCAGGCGAATGGTGTATGGCATAACCGCAGAAGTTTAGCGCCGCTTCTGACATACCAATTTGCGCGCCCTTCATAACAACCGTCGTCTCAATGCTTGAATAGCTCGACAGATTGTCCATGATCTCGCGCAGATAAGGCGTTCTTGATGTCCGCCATAATCCAGCTTCCGCGCTTGCTTCTGTTGATAGATAGCGATGAATGTCTGCCCATTGAGACACCGTATAGGCGGGGTCAGGCCGAAACCCTTCTGCCAAAGCCTCTGCTACACGCGCGAGGTTCTTAGCCTGCCGCTTCGCGCTCGCTATCATCTTGGTCTGATGCATCTTGGCCATTTTCTTCATCATCACCTATTTGAGAGAAGTCAGGCAAAGGAATATTGGCGATCTCTATCAAAGCTTCGCGAATATGTTGCTCCAAAACAATAACAACCTTGCCATGGTCACATTCTAACGCGGCAGCAATATCGGCACTGCGGCGACTTGGAAACAACATCAGCATATCACGGCAATTACGGGTAAACGCAAAAATCGATCGTATCACTTGATCGGTTCTTATGTATTCTCCTTTTTTAACACTAAGTTCAAATTCTACCTTCTCTGCTTGGGCAAGAGTTAAGCGCGACTTAACTTCGTTAAGATCAAGGTTAACAACTTCACCGACTTTACTCTTTTTATAGGCGGGCGCAATGTTGGCCTTAATCCATGCTAAAGCTTCATCAACGAGGATGAATTGACCATCATCGCTTGTGGGCAAACCCTTCTTTACAAGTTGGGTTATATAGGCCTTGCTAACCCCTAGACGCTTAGAGAATAGGGCGCGCCGCTCTTTTGTATTAGAATTATTTTCTAATTCTAGCTCTGACATTTTTGTAAAAAATCTCCAAAAGCCGCATAGAAATGCTTTGCAAAATAGCTACGATAATCCCAAGAAAATTAGCGTCAAATAATTGTATTTTGTTTCAATGAGTTAACAAGTTAAGTGATTTAAAAATCCCTAACGCTAGAAAAATATCGCGCTGCGCATCGACCCGCCTATGCCCCCCCCGCGGGAAGTACCTTGGCAATATTAGAATATTTTTCTAATTATTGGAAAATTAAACCCACTTCACTTAAGCAGAGCCTTGTTGATGTTCTTCTGCATGGTCTCTTGAAACATCGTGCTAACCATCTGCGCTACTTTAGCCTGCATACCATCGCGGGTCATAATTGATGCGGCATTAACACCTAGAGGCCTGATCAAACGCGGCACAAGTTTTGTCTTACCATTAGCTAAGCGCACACGCTTAGTCTTGCTTGGATCGCGCATGAATACATGATTGTTTAATTTAGGCTTTAGCGGCGTACGGTTGGGGAAGGTGCCGCCATGATCAAAATAGCCTGCAAACATCTGCTTGCCACCAAGCAGTTCAACCTGCATACCGATGCTTGCTTGCTCCTCATGCTTAAACAGCTTAAGCGGGATATCTCCATAGAGCACAATCATCTTAGAATAGAGTTGCTGGGGCGTAGCTTTCGCTGAACGCCTCACCTTATCATTCAAATAGTTCTTGCGGTATTTAGCAGGTAGACCCGCTTTCTTGCGGATCATGGTGATTGTTTTGGTACGCGCCTTGCTAAGCGTATTATTGATAGAGGCGCTTGCTACTTTGTGTAATTGCGTCTCACCTAAGACATCCAACATGTTATTGGCGTCTTTTAGATCAAAGCGCACAGTGACAGCCTCGTCGTTACTGAACGCCATGGATCACCTCTATGCACTGCATTGTCGGGAAAGGTAAGTGAAAATGTTCGTTACAAAGTCGAACCAAAATTTAGGCGGAAATCTTCACAGCACCCAATGTCAGTTTCTATTTATGACATGCTTTTGTCAAGTAAAAAATGGCGCGACAAAGCGTTGAGAGCTAAACGGAGAGCACCTACCAAATGTGATACATCCATATCATCCTCAACGATATACTGAATAGCCGCGAATAGATTGTCATCGGGGTTATCAAACTGCGCTTCTTTAAGAGCGAGCCGCGCATCTTGCCACCGTTTGGTGCATTTGATAACCCATTCTTCTACAGTTCCTGTAAAGTCTTGGCTTTGTGGTCTATCATAATAGCCATGAGCAAAACCCTTTGCACAAAGATAATCATTGCGCACCTGTAAATACTTTTCGGCGGCGTCGTATTGCGCTTCACTCAATCCTTGTTCGCGCCCTAGCAAACGCAAACGGCCAATAGAAGTTGCCGCTAATGGGTTCTTCGCATCTTCCAATGATAGGCCTGCATGCTTTGCACGCATCCTTAGGGCTAGTAAATCAATTGGTTCATTATCATTAGCACCACGACGTGTGAAACCATGGCCTGAACGCGATATCCGTCCACTAGGTTCACGAGCCCGCGCCTTCAATCCGTGGCCGACCTCTCGCTTTCTTGCGCTTCTTAACTGCCATCCCTCGCTCCTTTCTCTTAATAATATCAATATATTACGTATTAATAAATGGTACACACTATATATTGATGTAAAAGAGCGATGTCTAGGGCAAAAGCCTATAGCTTAGAAGCAATGTAGCGATTAAGACTTACACGGTTTTATTTCGCCTCACACCATAACCCACGATAGTAGGTTTCAATCAACTTATCACTAATAGGTGTTCCAAATTCTCCTGTATAGGTTTGCTCCCAAGGGGTGCCTTTTGCATGAGTGATATCAGAGAGCTTATAGTCACTTAAATGCCCGTAATGTTTGTAAACCCATTCAATGATTTTAATTGCTTCTGTATTTAATGTCTCGTCAGTCTTTAAAGCGGCCTTCTTGACCGTTGATTTACCAAACCGCCTAATCGCTTCATAAAGATTCGGTATAACAGGGCCATACGTCCATGCTTGAACAGGATCTTTAATCAACGGGTGGTGATAAATGCCTAACATCCAACCATGCGCGATATATACAAGCTTTAAAACTTGCGTAAGCGTTAAACTGCCGCCGTCCTCTTTTTCTTTAAGGTCTAAAAACTTATAGGCAACGGTTCGGGAGTCATAAGTTTTAACGCTTTCCATGGAATTGCCAATTCTTAATATTAAACTCTTTATTTAGATATTGTGTGATGTTGAGTAGCTATAGAAATAGTCTTCTTCTATAATTTTAAAGAAAAGGTGATTCCATGAAGAAGAAAAAAAACAATATACATCCCACAATAGCTAAAAGTCTGAATATGTATCCATATTTAAATGATGACAGAAAAATAGGTTTAGATGTTCAGCAGAAAGCAGTTCCATCCGATCATGTCAAGAATCCTCCTGCGCCTCCTAGTCTTTCCCCAAAGTTGCGCAAGAGGTAGCCCATATCCTTCTCAAGCTTACCAGCTTGATTTGATCGGCAGGGATGTAGGTCGCATAAGCGCCTGCTTCTTCATGTAAAATTTCCTTACGTTCTATCCAGTTGTCAACTTCGGGATGCGCTTCATGAGTAACATACATGACAACATCGCCTGTACTGCCTAACGCGAAAGGCCCATTAGGTAGCTCTTGAAACTTAGCGACGTCTTGTGATAAAAAATTGGTGCCATCCTTTAGCTGAACACAGAGTTCATAGGTACGTGTTTTGGTATTTTCGTAAAAGCCTATCCAAGCCGATGGCATATTGTTAGCGTGACTAATATCCAGCTTACGTAGTATTTTATAAAACCATAGGCGAAAATATTTACGCCAAAGCGCGCTTATAATAATTGTCCCAAAAAACGCAGGGATAGCCGGAAAAGGTTCAACCATACCAAAATACACGGCGGCTTTATAAAAACTCGCACCAATCAAGCCAAAGCAAAGGGATGGGAAGAAGATGTTTGCGGTTCTATCATCCATGTGTATGCCGTTATTGGCAATATGATACCCAGCATAGCCAGAGGCTAATGTGACCAATGTCAACCATGGTAAATTGAACAGTGCAGGATCAATCATCTTTGTTTCGCTTTCCTTGGATGAAATATTAAAATATTAATCAATGATAAGCACGCGTTTTGCAATCGTTTGCCTCTCTAAAACGGTATTTCATCATTGAGTTGATCATCGTAGGATAATGGCGCTTGATAGGATGCCTGTGTTTGGCCTCTGTGTTGGCCATAGGTCATGGTGCTAGCACCAGCTGGGGGCTTTTGGCTTGTGACTTGCTGTGTGTCTTGACCTTGATTGCCTGCTTGCCCCAGCATTTGGATAACACCGCGGTATTTCTGTAAAACAACTTCTGTGGTGTAATGTTCCACACCGCTTTGGTCTTTCCATTTGCGGGTTTGTAATTGCCCTTCTACGTAGATATGGCTTCCCTTTTTTAGATAAGAGGCGGCAATATTGACAAGGTTTTCGTCAAAAATCACAATGCGATGCCATTCGGTCTTTTCGCGCTTCTCACCCGTGTTCTTATCCTTCCAGCGTTCACTAGTTGCTAATGAGAATAGAGCCACTTGCCCGCCCGTTTGCATGGCTTTGATTTCTGGATCTCTGCCCAAATGGCCAATAAGTATAACTTTATTTAGGCTAGACATTGTGTGGTTTCCTTCTGTTCAAATAGCTGTAGTCCTGTAATCTCTTCCAAATCAAGCAGGTTTTCGGCTTCTTCGGCTTGGCTTTTTGCTAAAGCGGCTTGTGGCAAAGAGCCGCCATGGAGCCAAGCATCAACATAGGCCGCAACGCTAAAATCAGCACCAAAGGGTGTGTAATTATAGGTTTTGCCTTCAAAGCGTTGCATGAAACGCCGCCCGTATTTGTCCTCGTAGAGGTTGTAGAACACTTGTTGTACGCCTGCTTTATGGTTTGCATAGCCCGATAGGGTGGCGACAATGGTCTTTTGTTTTTTAAACATTGGCCTCGCCTTTATTTAAAGTTTTGTGAATGTAATCAATCATACGCCGGCAATTGTTTTCAAGCTGTCCGCAATAGAGAACAAACTCAGAAGTAGCAGGCATGAAGGTTGCTGAAAGTCCTATTGCCTTACCGCGCAAAACGTCTTCTGTTGCCTTCTGTAGAGCCCAATAGCCAATGTCTTCAAGAGCCCTCTTATAAGCCAAAGCGGTTGCATTTTCGTCTTGATTGGTTGAAACTTTTAAACCAGCGCTAAGCAGAGCAAAGGCAAGGCTAATGTCCTTGGCATCAGCAGGCCTATCCAGTTCTTTTAAAGCTTGCTTAGTTAGCGATAAGATTTCCTGCTGTTCTTGGGGTGTTGGCTTTTGCCCCTTCATCCACAGAAACGGTGGTTGGCGGTGTGTTTTCGAACAGAAAAGCGTACATATCTCCTGTAGTTGGGATCTTAAGCATTTTTTCCGCGACGCGATGCCCCCAGCCGCGCTGTTGTTGATTATGGTTATTGGGCTGTCCAAAATTTTGTCGGGTGTTGTTATTTGTGGTTCCATTACCGCCTCCTTTTGCGGAATATTCTTGTGATCTTCTAATCCAATTACGCCATGTGCTTTGCCAGTTAACTTTTGTGGCGTCTTTCCCCGCCTTGGCGCCCCAATAGTCACGGAATTTTTCGACTTCAACGCAGATTTTCTCCTCCGTTAAGCCTTGCTGTCTAGCGAAGTTAAGATCGGGCTCAAAATCGGGTGGTAGGCGACAACCCCTTGAGGATTGTGGTGTTTTGGGGGGCTGTGGAATAGCCTCTATGGGCTCACTAGCCGTTGTAGCGAGGTCGAGGTTTGTCGAAGGGAGTGTTGAAATTTGTTTCGGGATCCCTCGCGCGTATACGCGCGTATAGGGTTTGTTTTTTTTATTTTTTTTTTTTCTTTTAGGGGGGTGTGGGGGGGTATTTTCTTTTTTTCTTTTTTTAAATTTTGTTGGGTAACGCTTTCGGTGGGGTGGGTAACGCCTTGGGTAACGCTTTGGGTAACGCTTTCGGTGGGGTGGGTAACGCCTTGGGTAACGCTTTCAGCAGGGTGGGTAACGCGGGTAACGCTTTGGGTAACGCTTTCGGTGGGGTGGGTAACGCCTTGGGTAACGCTTTCAGCAGGGTGGGTAACGCGGGTAACGCTTTGGGTAACGCTTTCGGTGGGGTGGGTAACGCCTTGGGTAACGCTTTCAGCAGGGTGGGTAACGCGGGTAACGCTTTGGGTAACGCTTTCGGTGGGGTGGGTAACGCCTTGGGTAACGCGGGTAACGCCTTGGGTAACGCTTTTAGTGTTACAGTCATAAAGCCGTGAATAATTTATCCCATAACATTTTTTAAAACGTTCTTTAAAGCGTTGCTGACGAAGAGCATTAGCAGATTTCTTTTTTTCTTCTGCCTCGCCTTGATATGAAGACTCGTTACAGTCATAAACCACTTTTCCCACATCGGGAAAATGGTCTGTATTGGCTACCTCCATATAAAGAGGTGACATTGCCTTATAGCGGCGTGCTTCAAGATGCGCCAAGCGTTTTGCTTCGCGTACCTTTTTTTCGTAATTGCAAACAGCATGAACCGCGGCAACTATTTGCTCTGCGCTAGCTCCAGAGTTTGCTAAAGCGGTGGTGAGATCAATCAAGATATGCATCAGCTCTCCATATCCTCCTCCTCTCGATCTAAAGCGTAATATAAAAGGGCTAAGGCATCGGCCTCGTTGTCATCCTCTGGATGATGGCCTCTATCCCATATGGCATTTAAAACATCATCTTTTGATGCATTGCCTTTGCCTGTAGCGTGCTTCTTAATGGTACCAACGGGCACGCCTTGATAGTCAATCTGATGATGTTCACACCAAGCGGTGAGAACGCCTAAAAAGCCGCCGTAAACATGGGCGGCATCTGTTCCAAGGTGGCGACGCACTTCTTCGTAATAGATTTTATCAAGACTACTTCCAGCACATTCAAAGCGGTGTTTGGTATCACTTAGCCATATGCGGAATTTAGAAAAGCGTACGCCGCCCCCGTCAAAAGTTCTTTTTTTAAAGGTAACAGAGCCGCTGGTCATAGCGCCTTGGCAAAAAGCATCTTTAGCAAGGCTGTGTACCTGCGGCTTGCGTATAAATCCATTACCGCAAAATGCCGCCCAGCCCATTTTGCTACCAAGGTCAAGGCATAGAATAGTCCTCATGCCAACCCCCGTTGCAGAATCATAAAACGCGAATTACAGTGCTTTGCTATTGAATAAATAAAACGCAAAGGGGGGTAATTACGGATGTGGGATTGGATAAGCAAAAACTTAGTCTGGATTATCCCTATAGCGGGAATAATAATCACGATTATTGGGCGTATTATAAAATTTGTCCACTTATGGAACAAAAATAAGACAAACAAAGAAGCTCTAGAAATAGAAAAAAATAAAGCCAAAAGCTTGGAAGAAAACACGATAATTTCTTTAGCAAAACTTGGCTTGAATTTAGAGGAAAAAAGAAAAGTTGATCTTGGACTTCCCTTAGAAATAGAGCGAATACATGCATATTTTCCAGAAAGTAATGAATGTGACTTAAGCAATAAAGATGGTAGTTTTTCGCGGGAGCTCATAGTTTCATTAAAATTAATAAATAACTCCAACAACAGTATAATCATCAAGGATATCTTTATATCCGATGACAATCCATTAATTTTTAAAGAAAATGCATGCACATTTGAGTCCTTTAAAGATAAAATGAGAAGTCTAACCAATAAGATTGGTAGTCTTTTCATGGAAAACGAACAAGAATATATCGAAAAGATGTATGATGATGAATCTTATGTTCTCCATTTAGAGTTTATTGGAACGGAACTTAATCCCATTTTGCGTGAAAATCCTACAGCAAAAAGGACAGAGGAAAAACACCTTTGCTTCTATGGATCATGCAAAAAAGCTTTAGAACAGTCTTGTGTATTATTGAAAATCATCAATATACGCCCTAAAAAACAGCACATTAATTATACTATTCTTGATCTACATTTCCTGTGCAATGAGCCGTACAATGAGCCAAAGATTACACTTCATATACATCATACATCTGCCAATGATCATAATGAGACGGTACATATAAAATATAGTCTTGATATCCCTCCTATAAAATAAAGTTAATAATCTATCCTTGCAATTCCTTTAGATTTTCTAGTTCACTTTTCGCTTCTTCTATCTTGTATTTTATAAATCTTTTTAAGACTACTTGTCTTCTTATTCCGGATTTCTTTCTATATAAAATATTAGCACAAGTGTACTTTGTTTTTTTTATTCTTTTTTTGATAATAAAATAAAATAATAGTAGAAATAGCGACCAAAAAAATAAAACATATTGGATTGTTGGCATGAACATTTTTTATCACTTTCTTTTCACAGTTAAAATATCTCTTTCTATTTCAGAAAACTTTTTCATCAAATCTTCTGTTGTCATCTCTTCCTCTTTGAGGATTGCTGAATTTTGTTCTATATCTATCGTTATCTGATTTATAAGCTTAATATCTCTATGCGATATGAAGAAAATCCAAGTACATAAACTCAGAGATAAGCCTATGATTGAGAATAAAATACTTTCTGTCATTGTCTCGCGCACCTTATAATCTAGCTTTTCTCATCTAATGGGTTCCTCGAAAGGCTTTTCTTTGACGAACCCAATTTTTCCACGCAACGATCCAGTGATGTTTCTGGTAATATAATTTTTCGCCGTAACAGTACCTGTTTTCAAAAGCTTGACGAAACCTTTCGGCTTCTAATATAGCCCCTTCCTCCGTGAAGCCTTGCTTTTGAGCAAAGTCTAAATCAAGCTCGAATGCAAAAGGTACGCGGTACCCATGTGCCGTTCCTTCTTCATCATATTTATTAGGCTTTGTTTCGGAAGACTCTATAAATGGTTCTAGGTCTCGGCCTTTAGGATCCTTAATAAGCTCTTCCTGTTGGCTAGTAATTATATCAATCTGACTTTGCATATCCTTTAGGTAATTAATGATACGCGCGATTTCTTTTTCAGAACGCTCTTGGCGCTTTTGCGATAGTTTCCTAAAAGCATAAGCGTTGAAATAAAATCCAAGGCAAAGCAGGAGGAGTGCTGTAGATACTATTGAAAATATTATTTCTATTGTGGTCATAGAATGCACCTTTCTCTCAGCTAGATTTTCTTGCTTGTTTTTCCATTTCTCATATCAAAGAATATCCCTTAAGAAACTTAATGTAGTTTTTCTTCTCTTTTACTTCTTCTCTAAGTTGCGTTCTATCTATCTCGAACATCCGTAGCATAAATGACATGTCGGATATTTTATTAGAATTTTCCTTAATAACGCTGTCCTTTTCCTTAATAACGCTGTCTTTTTCCTTAATGATTTTCCTTAGCTCTAGTATGGCCTCTTGCTTTTCATCTTCAGGCTTTTTTAGGTCGTTAATAGACTTTTTTAAGTCCTCAATAGTCCTATTCTGATCAGAAATAGCTTTACTTTGATAAAGGATAACCCCTTTATTCTCTCTATTGATACGTCTATACTTTTCTAAATCAAGCGGATTGCCATACACGCGGTAAAACCAAACTGCAAAGCCTATGAAAATGATGTTTACAGCCAAAGAGGCTAGCGCAATGATGATATCCATTTCACATATCCCTAATGCATCTTAGTAATACGGCTTTTTTCATCGTTCTTTCCTTTCAACTACTGAGAGTTTCTCGGTTGTTGCGTCATGCATTGCGATGTACATGCTGAGTTGTCTATAGACGTTTCGGGGGGGAATTTGACCATAAAAAAAAAGCAAATTATACAAATACAAGCAGGGAGAATGCCAAAATATCGGCGCTTTTGTATGAAATATATTATTCCAGCTATCATACAAATGAGACTGGTTATTAAAAATATTACCATTGCAATTTCAAAAGCTATCATATTAATTCCCTACTCTATTTTTGTCTGTTCGCTTGGATTTGTTACATATTGCGCTGTACAACAGCATGTTTTTGTAGGTTGAGTGGTAACAAAAACTGATGTAACTATGTAAGAAAGAGCCCAGAGGGAAATGATGAACCACCCAAGGCGTGGAAATAAATCCGTAAGAAAATCAAACCCAAACCATACATAAAATAAACAAGCTGCTATAAAAATTGTTAAAGCAATAGTAAATGTTGCCGGAGTAGTAACAATATCCATTTCCTTAATATCCCCGTTCTTCTTAATGCATCTTTGCGTGTTCTTCTGATGAACTATCTTCATCGCTTACGATTTGGTCATTGTCTTCAACGCTAATGCCAATACGGACAAGGTGGACATTAGGTTGTTCGCCTTTCAGAAAACCGCTAAGGTTTTTGATCATGTACTCTTGCTTGTTTAGGGCGTTTTCTGCTTCAACTAGCGTACTGGTAAGCTCTTCTATGGTTTCTTTTTGTTGGGCTATTATGCGCTTATCGAGGCGGTGAGCGTAGTAACCGCTAGCCATGGAAATTAGATAGACTGCTGATACGACGGCGAAAATGAGTCCTAGTAGCATGGTTGTATTCCTTTAGGCTTAGCCGCCTTTAGCGCATTCATTGATTACGGATGATCGTTGCGAGAAGGTTTTGTATGGAGTTTAGCTGGTCTATAATATTTTGCATTTGTTCGTAGGTGGGTTCTTTAGGTTCTTCTGTTGTTGTCATGATCATATTCCTTATGGTCTTCATCTGTTGATATGGTGTGCTCTTTATGTATGCACGCTATAGTTGTTATGATTGCCACCCGCGCCCACTCGGGGGTTTGACTGGGCGCGGGCGGCGTCCTGCGGTAGGTCGGACGTACCGCAAGAGGGGGAAGCATCATTCTTTGTACTTTTGTTAGCTATAGGGGAACTTTTCCCGCTATAGTTGCTTTTTGGTGATACTTGATTAGAAACGCTACCGCGTGTAATGGTAGAATATTGCTTCATGAAAGCACGAATGCGCATTTCGGTTTCAGGCCAAACGCGACCGCCTTTTCGTAAGCGTGCCACCACTTCAGAATTTCCCACAGCTTTTTTACCTAGACTGCCGCCTGAATAGCAAGCGAACGGTGTAGCTCTGGAGGTATTCTCAATTGAAACTTACCACTAAATGATTGTAAAGAAAATGGTGTAGGAACTTCTTCTTCCTGTTCGTGCATATCTTGAAGTACTTCGCCTACCAGTTTCATAATGCCTAACAAAGCTTCCTCAGCGCTGGTCGCGCACCATGATAAGGAAGGGAACTCTGCACACAAGCCGATATTCATTGTCTTCCGATGACCATATAACCCTATAGGTATAGTGCTTATTTTCCATGGTTAATCCTTTCTATCGCCTTTAAAGCTTGTTTTACCTGATAGGCTTTAGCTTTATTATTTGATCCCTTCTGTATATTTACACGCGGATCTCCCGGCCAAGGCATTTTAAAAACAAAATGGCTAGAACCGCTATTGCGTGGCGCACCAAAAAAGTACTCACATATGAAGAACAAATCGCTGAACGCCACATTTTGCGGACGCATCCGCATTGCCTCTAAAGTTTTTTCTATCCTATTCATCATAGGCTAATTATAGTATCAATATTGATACTTGTAAAGAGTATATTTTTTTAACGTACTTGGTAAAAAGATAACGGTCTTCAGCTACTTCTATCCCCCGCCTAAAGACGGGGGAAGTTGTTTACGTTTAAGCGACCAGCAAGCGCTCGTTAGGAGCTGAAAGGTGTAGCTCTTCCAGCTTCTGAACGTCTTTTGCTAGCATGTCTCTTAGTCCTTTAAAAAGGAAATAATGCGTAGCGCGCATTTCGGCCAATTTTTTATTGATCACATCTAGCCATAGGACTTTCTGTAGACGTTCTTCGACCTTTGAGAAGGATATCTCGCGCCATATGCCTACAGCACCCATGTAAACATGATTAAGCAAATAGGCCTCTGCTTCTAGCCGATATAGTGCGGCTAATTGCTGGGCGTGTTTGTCGATACAATCTCTGATGCGTAGTGGTATCTTTGTGCGATCTTCTGGAAGGCGATAGACGGTATCATCTTCTTGCGTCAATTGTAGCTGTGGTTGATGTGCTTGTTCTAGCTCTAACCAACGGTCGACAATCTTTGCTCGCAACACTGTGCTGTAACCTGAAACAAGGATAAGGCATTCGCGCTTGGGAAGGTAGTAGCAAATCAGCTTTCGGCCAGTGCTATCCTTATATTTGCCTAAAAATGTACTGGGCTCAATTTTGAGCTCAGTAAACATTTGACGAATATCACGAATAACATTCTTGTGCTCTTTCTCGCACAGCTTTGCGATTTCGCGGCTAGACATAGTGAGTACTGATGCGTCTAAGCCTTTCGAAAGCTCTTGTTTTATTTGGGAAGTTTTTTTTGCCTTTTTGGCATTGTTCACTGAACCAGTCATGGTTTTACTCCTACGGTATTAACGTTTTCTATGAGACGCTTATAGAGGCGTCGGGTGCTAGAAAACACGGCCGTAAGTCCGTCGTTACACTTTCCCCTTGCGGGTATTGTATGGCGTAACTACACCCGACATAAGGCACATGCATAGAAGCATGACAATAAGTCGAATTGTTCGGAACGGTAAATAATTTCGGTTATTTAACCGCTTACGGTTTAAGTGTTTTCTAGGCACTTGTTCTCAACATAGCGGTTTTAGGATTTTTGTCAAGCGAGGCGGTTATAGCTGCATAAGGTCTCCAATCCAAAGGCTTTCCATGGTAATTCCCCGCTCTTAATACGTTTGCATCTCTCAAATAAATAAAAACTTAGTTTCTTTATTTCGCCTCACACCATAACCCACGATAGTAGGTTTCAATCAACTTATCACTAATAGGTGTTCCAAATTCTCCTGTATAGGTTTGCTCCCAAGGGGTGCCTTTTGCATGAGTGATATCAGAGAGCTTATAGTCACTTAAATGCCCGTAATGTTTGTAAACCCATTCAATGATTTTAATTGCTTCTGTATTTAATGTCTCGTCAGTCTTTAAAGCGGCCTTCTTGACCGTTGATTTACCAAACCGCCTAATCGCTTCATAAAGATTCGGTATAACAGGGCCATACGTCCATGCTTGAACAGGATCTTTAATCAACGGGTGGTGATAAATGCCTAACATCCAACCATGCGCGATATATACAAGTTTTAAAACTTGCGTAAGCGTTAAACTGCCGCCGTCCTCTTTTTCTTTAAGGTCTAAAAACTTATAGGCAACGGTTCGGGAGTCATAAGTTTTAACGCTTTCCATGGAATTGCCAATTCTTAATATTAAACTCTTTATTTAGATATTGTGTGATGTTGAGTAGCTATAGAAATAGTCTTCTTCTATAATTTTAAAGAAAAGGTGATTCCATGAAGAAGAAAAAAACAATATACATCCCACAATAGCTAAAAGTCTGAATATGTATCCATATTTAAATGGTGACAGAAAAATAGGTTTAGATGTTCAGCAGAAAGCAGTTCCATCCGATCATGTCAAGAATCCTCCTGCGCCTCCTAGTCTTTCCCCAAAGTTGCGCAAGAGGTAGCCCATATCCTTCTCAAGCTTACCAGCTTGATTTGATCGGCAGGGATGTAGGTCGCATAAGCGCCAAACTCTTCGTTCAATACCTCATCATACTCTCTCCACTCGTCTTGCAAAGGATTATGCGCATCAGTCACATAAAGCACAATGTCTCCTGTCGCTCCCAAAGCGTAGGGGCCATTGGGAAGATCTTCAAAGCGATATAGATCCCTGGATAGGAGGCAAGTATCGTCTTTTAAAACAACATTCAGTTCATAGGAACGCGTATTTAGAGTTTCGCTAAACTGGATCCAAGCAGAAGGGGTGTGGTCGCAGTGACTAATATCCAGCTTACGTAGTATTTTATAAAACCATAGGCGAACATATTTACGCCAAAGCGCGCTTATAATAATTGTCCCCAAAAATGCAGGGATAGCCGGAAAAGGTTCAACCATACCAAAATACACGGCGGCTTTATAAAAACTCGCACCAATCAAGCCAAAGCAAAGGGATGGGAAGAAGATGTTTGCGGTTCTATCATCCATGTGTATGCCGTTATTGGCAATATGATACCCAGCATAGCCAGAGGCTAATGTGACCAATGTCAACCATGGTAAATTGAACAGTGCAGGATCAATCATCTTTGTTTCGCTTTCCTTGGATGAAATATTAAAATATTAATCAATGATAAGCACGCGTTTTGCAATCGTTTGCCTCTCTAAAACGGTATTTCATCATTGAGTTGATCATCGTAGGATAATGGCGCTTGATAGGATGCCTGTGTTTGGCCTCTGTGTTGGCCATAGGTCATGGTGCTAGCACCAGCTGGGGGCTTTTGGCTTGTGACTTGCTGTGTGTCTTGACCTTGATTACCTGCTTGACCCAGCATTTGGATAACACCGCGGTATTTCTGTAAAACAACTTCTGTGGTGTAATGTTCCACACCGCTTTGGTCTTTCCATTTGCGGGTTTGTAATTGCCCTTCTACGTAGATATGGCTTCCCTTTTTTAGATAAGAGGCGGCAATATTGACAAGGTTTTCGTCAAAAATCACAATGCGATGCCATTCGGTCTTTTCGCGCTTCTCACCCGTGTTCTTATCCTTCCAGCGTTCACTAGTCGCTAATGAGAATAGAGCCACTTGCCCGCCCGTTTGCATGGCTTTGATTTCTGGATCTCTGCCCAAATGGCCAATAAGTATAACTTTATTTAGGCTAGACATTGTGTGGTTTCCTTCTGTTCAAATAGCTGTAGGCCTGTAATCTCTTCCAAATCAAGCAGGTCTTCGGCTTCTTCGGCTTGGCTTTTTGCTAAAGCGGCTTGTGGCAAAGAGCCGCCATGGAGCCAAGCATCAACATAGGCCGCAACGCTAAAATCAGCACCAAAGGGTGTGTAATTATAGGTTTTGCCTTCAAAGCGTTGCATGAAACGCCGCCCGTATTTGTCCTCGTAGAGGTTGTAGAACACTTGTTGTACGCCTGCTTTATGGTTTGCATAGCCCGATAGGGTGGCGACAATGGTCTTTTGTTTTTTAAACATTGGCCTCGCCTTTATTTAAAGTTTTGTGAATGTAATCAATCATACGGCGGCAATTGTTTTCAAGCTCTCCGCAATAGAGAACAAACTCAGAAGTAGCAGGCATGAAGGTTGCTGAAAGTCCTATTGCCTTACCGCGCAAAACGTCTTCTGTTGCCTTCTGTAGCGCCCAATAGCCAATGTCTTCAAGAGCCCTCTTATAAGCCAAAGCGGTTGCATTTTCGTCTTGATTGGTTGAAACTTTTAAACCAGCGCTAAGCAGAGCAAAGGCAAGGCTAATGTCCTTGGCATCAGCAGGCCTATCCAGTTCTTTTAAAGCTTGCTTAGTTAGCGATAAGATTTCCTGCTGTTCTTGGGGTGTTGGCTTTTGCCCCTTCATCCACAGAAACGGTGGTTGGCGGTGTGTTTTCGAACAGAAAAGCGTACATATCTCCTGTAGTTGGGATCTTAAGCATTTTTTCCGCGACGCGATGCCCCCAGCCGCGCTGTTGTTGATTATGGTTATTGGGCTGTCCAAAATTTTGTCGGGTGTTGTTGTTTGTGTTTCCATTACCGCCTCCTTTTGCGGAATATTCTTGTGATCTTCTAATCCAATTACGCCATGTGCCTTGCCAGTTAACTTTTGTGGCGTCTTTCCCCGCCTTGGCGCCCCAATAGTCACGGAACTTTTCGACTTCAACGCAGATTTTTTCATCCGTTAAGCCTTGCTGTCTAGCGAAGTTAAGATCGGGCTCGAAATCGGGTGGTAAGCGACAACCCCTTGAGGATTGTGGTGTTTTGGAGGGCTGTGGAATAGCCTCTATGGGGTCACTAGCCGTTGTAGCGAGGTCGAGGTTTGTCGAAGGGAGTGTTGAAATTTGTTTCGGGATCCCTCGCGCGTATACGCGCGTATAGGGTTTGTTTTTTTTATTTTTTTCTTTTAGGGGGGTGTGGGGGGGTATTTTCTTTTTTTCTTTTTTTAAATTTTGTTGGGTAACGCTTTCGACGGGGTGGGTAACGCCTTGGGTAACGCGGGTAACGCCTTGGGTAACGCTTTCGACGGGGTGGGTAACGCTTTGGGTAACGCGGGTAACGCCTTGGGTAACGCTTTCGACGGGGTGGGTAACGCCTTGGGTAACGCGGGTAACGCTTTGGGTAACGCTTTCAGCAGGGTGGGTAACGCGGGTAACGCTTTGGGTAACGCTTTCGGTGGGGTGGGTAACGCCTTGGGTAACGCGGGTAACGCCTTGGGTAACGCTTTTAGTGTTACAGTCATAAAGCCGTGAATAATTTATCCCATAACATTTTTTAAAACGTTCTTTAAAGCGTTGCTGACGAAGAGCATTAGCAGATTTCTTTTTTTCTTCTGCCTCGCCTTGATATGAAGACTCGTTACAGTCATAAACCACTTTTCCCACATCGGGAAAATGGTCTGTATTGGCTACCTCCATATAAAGAGGTGACATTGCCTTATAGCGGCGTGCTTCAAGACGCGCCAAGCGTTTTGCTTCGCGTACCTTTTTTTCGTAATTGCAAACAGCATGAACCGCGGCAACTATTTGCTCTGCGCTAGCTCCAGAGTTTGCTAAAGCGGTGGTGAGATCAATCAAGATATGCATCAGCTCTCCATATCCTCCTCCTCTCGATCTAAAGCGTAATATAAAAGGGCTAAGGCATCGGCCTCGTTGTCATCCTCTGGATGATGGCCTCTATCCCATATGGCATTTAAAACATCATCTTTTGATGCATTGCCTTTGCCTGTAGCGTGCTTCTTAATGGTACCAACGGGCACGCCTTGATAGTCAATCTGATGATGTTCACACCAAGCGGTGAGAACGCCTAAAAAGCCGCCGTAAACATGGGCGGCATCTGTTCCAAGGTGGCGACGCACTTCTTCGTAATAGATTTTATCAAGACTACTTCCAGCACATTCAAAGCGGTGTTTGGTATCACTTAGCCATATGCGGAATTTAGAAAAGCGTACGCCGCCCCCGTCAAAAGTTCTTTTTTTAAAGGTAACAGAGCCGCTGGTCATAGCGCCTTGGCAAAAAGCATCTTTAGCAAGGCTGTGTACCTGCGGCTTGCGTATAAATCCATTACCGCAAAATGCCGCCCAGCCCATTTTGCTACCAAGGTCAAGGCATAGAATAGTCCTCATGCCAACCCCCGTTGCAGAATCATAAAACGTGAATTACAGTGCTTTGCTATTGAATAAACAAACTGCAAAGAGGGGTAATTGCGGATGTGGGGTTTGATTGGCACCTTATTAAATTTTCTTTTGAGCGTTTTTAACGTTTTCTCCTCTGTGTATAATTTTCGGAGTAACAAAAAGTATAAAAACGCAATAGAGATTGAAAATTTCAAAAAGAGCGTAGAATTTTCCTCATATTTTTGCATAAAATCTAGCGGCGAATATGCTGTAATAGAGGGAGGAATTAACCTTAAAAACAAACAAGAAGAAAGTCTTTCCATTAAAAGCATACGCATTGTAGGTAGATCTCCTATAGAATTTGATGAGATAGCAATCATACCTTGCGTATATAACTGCCTACCAGATCCAACAAAGATATTCATCGACACTGAAAGAAAAGAGGAACTAAAAATATACAGAACAGCAAAAAGATACATTTCCCTAGAAAGTAATCTTATAAAAGCAAATTGTGATAAGGAATTTGCGCTAAATGCTTTTACATTGGCGATAGATCAAAAACTTATGTTTAAGATTATTATAAATCCTTATAAAGGATACGACAGAGATAAACATAGAATAAGTGTTGATATTGAATTTAATGTATCAAATTACATTTACAATACAATTGTAATTCCATGTAGAGCAATTCCGAAATATGAAGTATAAAAAACACTTACAAACTATCATATACAAGCCCCTCCTTAAGAAACTTAATGTAGTTTTTCTTCTCTTTTACTTCTTCTCTAAGTTGCGTTCTATCTATCTCGAACATCCGTAGCATAAATGACATGTCGGATATTTTATTAGAATTTTCCTTAATAACGCTGTCCTTTTCCTTAATAACGCTGTCTTTTTCCTTAATGATTTTCCTTAGCTCTAGTATGGCCTCTTGCTTTTCGTCTTCAGGCTTTTTTAGGTCGTTAATAGACTTTTTTAAGTCCTCAATAGTCCTATTCTGATCGGAAATAGCTTTACTTTGATAAAGGATAACCCCTTTATTCTCTCTATTGATACGTCTATACTTTTCTAAATCAAGCGGATTGCCATACACGCGGCAAAACCACACAGCAAAGCCTATGAAAATGATGTTTACAGCCAAAGAGGCTAGCGCAATGATGGTATCCATTTCACATATCCCTAATGCATCTTAGTAATACGGCTTCTTTCATCGTTCTTTCCTTTCAACTACTGAGAGTTTCTCGGTTGTTGCGTCATGCATTGCGATGTACATGCTGAGTTTTCTATAGGCGTTTCGGGGGGGAATTTGACCATAACAAAAAAGCAAATTATACAAATACAAGCAGGGAGAATGGCAAAATATAAGCGCTCTTGTATGCAAAATATTATTCCAGCTATAATACAAATGAGAGTGGTTATTAAAAATATTACCGTTGCAATTTTAAAACCTATCATATTAACTCCCAAGTCTATTTGGCTTGGATTTGTTACATGTTGCGCTGTACAACAGCATGTTTCTGTAGGTTGCAGGGTAGCTAAAAGTGCTGCAACCATGAAAGAAAGAATTCCGATGGAAATGATGAACCACCCAAAGCGTGGAAATAACTCCATAAAAAAACAGAGCCCAAACGCTACATAAAACGAACAAGCTATCGCAAAGAATCCTAAAGCCAAATTAAATGTTGCCGGAGTAGTAACAATATCCATTTCCTTAATATCCCCGTTCTTCTTAATGCATCTTTACGTGTTCTTCTGATGAACTATCTTCATCGCTTACGCTTTGGTCATTCTCTTCAACGCTAATGCCAATACGGACAAGGTGGACGTTAGGTTGCTCGCCTTTCAGAAAACCGCTAAATTCTTTGATCATGTACTCTTGCTTGTTTAGGGCGTTTTCTGCTTCAACTAGCGTACTGGTAAGCTCTTCTATGGCTTCTTTTTGTTTGGCTATTATGCGCTTATCGAGGCGGTGGGCGTAGTAACCGCTAGCCATAGAAATTAGATAGATTGCTGATACGACGGCGAAAATGAGTCCTAGTAGCATGGTTATATTCCTTTAGGCTTTGCATTTTAGGAATGCGGTTATCTGTGCCTTTATTTTGGGTGTGCTCTTTATGTATGCACGCTATAGTTGTTATGATTGCCACCCGCGCCCACTCGGGGGTTTGACTGGGCGCGGGCGGCGTCCTGCGGTAGGTCGGACGTACCGCAAGAGGGGGAGTTCGCTTCTTGACCGTTATCTTTCTGTGCTAGAAGCGCTTGCAACCGTTCTGGATAAAAGAAGTCATCAGGGCGCAGGTCTAGGCCATTACGCCGCGCGTATTCGAGAAGGCGAACTTGATGCTTAGCAGGGATAGAGTTCCTCCACCTTGAAATAGAGGAAGCATCTAATTGTAGCACTTTAGCGACAGTCTTAGCTCCCCCCAAATATTTTATAATGACCGTTTTCAATATCATTGTTAGCTCCATATATAAAACAAGATAATTGCACTTTTCTCATTTGTCAACAAAAATGATATTATAGCAATTTTGCATTTTATACATTTTTAGGCTATCAAGCGCTCATGACTATCGACATAGAAACCAGCATTAGAAGATGGCTAGAAAGAAAGCTTGAAGAGCGTGGTCATGGCGCGCAACTTGAATTAGCCGCTTTTTTGGACGTAGATCCATCTATAGTAAGCAGAATGCTCAATCCATATAAAAATGGTAAACCTAGGAAAATTACATTAGAAGAGCTGGTTAAAATAGCACGTTTTTTTAAAGAACCCCCCCCTGATTTCTTTACAGATGTGGATCGTGATTTTTTATCTTTTTTTCAAACTCTTGAACCGGAAGATAAGAAATCGGTTCTTTCTTATGTTGAGTTTTTGAAAGCATCAAAACAAAAGCAGTAATCCTTTTTTCTTCGTCGGTAAATCCCTTAAAAAGCCAATCCATTGTTTTAAAATCTTTCATTAGTTCCTCCATAATTGTGATTAGTGCCCAAAGATACAGGTTTATTTGCAAAATAAAATGCACTTTTTTCATTTTTTAATTGACGAATGATAAAAGTGCAATTATTTTACCTTGTAGACACAAACCTAACAACCACGAAGAAGCAAGCGCTGATCTGGTTTGTTAAAGGGATATGGAGGTTGAAATGCACACGAAAGCACCGTTTTTTGTAACGAGTGATGAGATCTTATTGCTCACCTATTCTGACGGAGAACATGTAGGCAGAAGTGGGCCATTTTTAGATAAACGCGATATCTTGGCCATGCTTTCCGCTATGGACGGCGTAGAGCAAGTGCTTTGCATTAATCCAAAAACGCAAAGCACTATCGACATAAGCGAACAGGTCGCTGAACTGTACATAGAAACATTCGACCTAGCGCCCGATGATGATATAGCCCACCCCTTTGTGCGCAATAGCCTAGCTTACGCCACGCTCTTAGTGGAATGGGCAGAACAGACCGTTAAAGACATCTATTACGGCACCTACGAACAACAACACCGCTTGCGTGCATCTGATGTTTTGTGAGGGCGTTATGAAAGAAGCCTTAATCTGTATCGTTGAATGCCTAGGCTTTCTAACCCTCTTCGCGCTCGGATGGTTTGTCTTGATCGCCACTTAATCATACCAAAGGAATTTAACATGACGTCTCTAAGTCCAAAATATCGCTTGTTGAGAGATGAAAGCATCACCGTAAACGGCCATAAACTCTATCGTATCCAAGCCTTACGCGATTTTGGAAACGTCAAAAAAGGCGATAAGGGCGGCTTTGTTGAGAGTGAATACAACCTAAGCCATAAAGGCGATTGTTGGGTTGGCGATGATGGGCGGGTTTTTGAATATGCGTGTGTTTTTAGCGATGCGCAGGTTTTCGGCAATGCGCAGGTTTCAGGCAACGCAAAGATTTATTGGAATGCGTTTATTTCAGACAACGCGAAAGTTTCAGGCCATGCGGAAGTTTCAGGCAATGCACATATCTTCAACGATGCGCGGGTTTGTGATGATGCGTTGGTTAGTGATAGCGCGCACATTTCAGGCCACGCGATCGTTAAAAATCATGCGCGTGTAACAGGCCATGCGGAAGTTTCACGCAACGCTTCTGTTTCAGGCCATGCGTGGATTTTCGATCATGCACAAGTTACAGAAAATGCGCAGGTTTCAGGCGATGCGTATGTTTCAGGCAACGCGAAAGTTTCAGGCCATGCGCATATTGATGGTGACAGGGTAATAGACGGCGACACAGTCATCACAGGGGAATAGGCATGGAAAAGAAATATGAACTGACTCAAGAAACAAGAGAGGTAGACGACCGTACACTCTACCGTATCAAAGCCTTACGCGACTTTGGTGATATCAAAGCGGGTGATTTAGGCGGTTTTGTTGAGAACGAATACCGCCTAAGCCATGATGGTACCTGCTGGGTCGGGGGTGATGCATGTGTTTTTGATAATGCATATGTTTTTGATGATGCGCGGGTCTCAGATGATGCGTGTCTTGATTGGAATGCGCTAGTTTTTGGCGCGGCGAAAGTTTCAGGCAATGCGGAAGTTGGTGGCAATGCAATTGTTTATGACAATGCGCAAGTTTTTGGCAACGCAAAGATTTATTGCAATGCAAAAGTTTTTGGCAACGCAAAGATTTATGACCACGCAAAAATTGCTGAAGGGGCGCAGGTTTTTGGCAATGCAGAGGTTTATGGCGATGCACAAATTGAACGCAACGCACGTATCGAAGGTAAAGCAGTAATAGACAGCGATACGCACGTTTCCGGCGGTACAGTCCTCACACATAGCTACATACAAGAGAAATACCAACTCACTAACGAGATCAAAGAGATAGACGACCATACCCTCTATCGTATCCAAGCCCTACGCGACTTTGACGATGTGAAAGCGGGTGACTTGGGCGGCTACATTGAGCGCGAGGACAACCTAAGCCATGAAGGCGATTGTTGGGTCGCTGACAATGCACAGGTTTTTGACTATGCGCGGGTTTGTGATGATGCATTGGTTAGTGGCTATGCGCAGGTTTCAGGCCATGCGCTTGTTGAAGGTAATGGAGTAATAGGCGGCGATATCCACGTTTCTGGTAACACAGTCATTACAGGGGAATAGGCATGGAAAAGAAATATGAACTGACTCAAGAAACAAAAGAAATCGACGGCCGTACACTCTACCGTATCAAAGCCCTACGCGACTTTGGTGATATCAAAGCTGGAGACTTGGGCGGCTTTGTTGAGAACAAATACCGCCTAAGCCATAATGGCACCTGCTGGATCGGTGATGATGCATGTGTTTTTGATACTGCATGTGTTCTTAGCAATGCGCAGATTTTTGACGATGCGCGGGTTTTTGGCGATGCGGAGGTTTCAGATGATGCGCAGGTTTTTGGCGATGCGAAGATTTTTGGCGATGCGCGCATTTCAGGCAACGCGAAAGTTTCAGGCCATGCGCAGATTTCAGACAATGCAGAAGTTTGGGGCAATGCACGTGTTGGCGGCAATGCGCAGATTTCAGGCAACACGCATATTGCCGCCTCCATAACAATTGCAGGCAATGATTGTATCAACGGCTATACCCGTATCACGACTACCTCCACCACCCCAGCTTAGGAGAAACCACTAATGACACAACTTGTTCAATCCCCCCTTGCTCTTATGGCAAGCAACTATGGCTTCTCAGAAGAGGCCTTTCGCCAAACCATTATGAAAACTTGCATGACAGGCAATATAGCGGCAGAAGAATTCGCCGCCTTTATTTCCGTTGCCAATACCTACGGCCTTAATCCTCTAACAAAAGAGATTTACGCGTTCCCAAAACGTGGTGGCGGTATCACACCCATTGTGTCCATTGATGGCTGGATTAAAATCATAAAATCTAATCCAGCCTTTGATGGCATGACCTTTAAAGATCATTTCGACCAAGCAGGCAATCTCATATCCATTACCTGCTCAATACGGCTCAAAAGCATTAAAGACCCAATAGAGGTCACGGAATATCTAAAAGAATGTCAACAGCAAACCGACCCATGGCGTAAATGGCCTGCCCGTATGCTACGCCATAAGGCGACTATCCAATGTGCCCGTTATGCCTTTGGCTTCTCTGGTATCTATGATGAAGACGAAGCAACACGCTTAAATGCCCCCGTATCAGAAAGCCAAGAAGTCTTTGCCGATGCAGAAACGCTTGCCGTGGTGCAACAGCTGATCTTGGATACAGAAACAGACGAGGCAAAAGCCCTAGCATCGGTTCATGCATCAAGCTTTGAAAGCCTATCGCAAAGCCAAGCGCAAACGCTTTTGCAACTGCTTAAAAAGAAACAAGCTTTGCACAGTTCACAAGCGCAAACCCTTTCTGTTGCTTAGAGGTTCATATGGAACAAAGAACTGCCGCATGGTTTGATGCCCGCCTTGGCAAAGTAACTGCCTCTAAGGTGTATTGCGTTGTCAATAGAACAGCAAAAGGCCTGCCAAGCGCGGACTATGAGGATTATAAGATCCAGCTATTGACCGAGCGGCTTACCGGCAAGGCGATAGAGACCTATGTAACGGCGGCCATGCAATGGGGCATTGATCATGAGTATGATGATTGCCTTGGAAGACTATAGCTTTATGACAGGGCATGAGGTTAGTGCTTGTGGCTTTATTCCCCACCCTAGTATTGCCATGGCGGGGGCAAGCCCAGATGGCTTGGTGGGTGATGATGGTCTGATAGAGATCAAATGCCCCCATTCCACCACTCATGCCCGCTTTTTAATTGATGGGATTATTAAGCCCAAATGGCAAGCCCAGATGCAGTTTCAACTGGCGTGCACGGGGCGGCAATGGGTGGATTTTATTAGTTTTGACCCACGCTTTAGCGAAAGGAATGCAAGCTTAAGGAGTGAGATCAAGCGCCTATGGCGTGATGAGGCACGCATTCAAGAGATAGAGGCATGTGTGCATGCCTTCCTTGAAGAGGTGCAGGCTCTTGAGGATAAGCTTACCGCCAAATCCAGCGCGATAGGATGATAAGAGAAGATATACAGCTAATGGAGCAAGATATATGGGACACCGACCTCCTACCATAACCCAACCAGCTATCGCCCGCGCTTTGCGTGAAGCCAAGAAGCTAGGCTGTGACCGTATAGCCATCAAACCAGATGGCGAGGTTATTATCTATCTCAACGAGAGCGCAGAAGAAACAGAGCTAACCAATCAAAGCTCTATTACCACACAGGCAAGTTCTGATGCTTTTTACGATAAATACGATATCTGTTTGTGAGTGTTATGCCTAAGCCGCGTCCACCCCATTTAGTGAGAGAACACAGCCGTCATGGGAAAGTGCTTTGGTATGTTCGTATCAATAAAGGCCAGCGCATTAGAGTAGAAGGCGCATATGGTACACAAGAATTCGTGGATAACTATAAAAGCGCTATTGCCCAATTACAGGGGCAAACGCCAATAACGATTAAAGGTAAGCGCAATGCAGAAGGTTCTTTCTCATGGCTTTTAAATAAATATTACAAAAGCATGGAGTGGCATAAATTAGCCGCTCCTACCAAAAGGCAACGTGAGCTTATCCTAGAGAAAGCCGAGAAAGACATGGGGCATGTTCCTTATAAAGCGCTTAAGCGTCAACACTTTATTGACGCGGTAGAGCGGCGCAAAGAGACACCTGCGGCGGCTAAGAATTTTTTAAAAGCGTTTAGAGGCGTATTTAATTGGGCTATTGATCATGGCTTTCTTGAAGAAAACCCCACGCTCGCTATCAAAACGCCTGCTCTTACCAATAAGGAAGGGTTTGCCATATGGTTAGAAGACGACATAGACAAATACTACCAGCGTTGGCCATTAGGTACGCATGAACGGGTATGGATTGATGTATTACTTTATACTGGCTTGCGCCGTGGCGACGCGGTGCGGATCGGTTGGAAAGATGTCACCGACGGCGTTATTCACCTCAAGACAGAAAAGAGCCAGTTTCAAACGGATGTCTTTTTACATATTTTACCCGAGCTAGAAGCTACCCTTAAAGCGGGAACAATTGGCAATGACACTTTTATTTGCGGTAAAGAGGGTAGACCGCTTACCAAGGAAAGTTTTGGTAATTTGTTTCGGGAGGCATGTAATGAGGCGGGCATTAAAAAGTCCGCTCATGGCTTACGCAAATTAGCGGCGACTCGGGCGGCGAATTCAGGGGCAACTGTGGCTCAACTGAAAGCCATTTTTGGTTGGACTAATGACGAGATGGCGTCGCATTATACCCAGAACGCCGATCGCCGCCGACTAGCCCTCGAAGCGATAGAAAAGATACAAAAAAGGTAAGGGGATGACATCAAAAAAACATAACAGAATCAAAGAGCCTAAAATTCCCGAACTTTGTACTAAGTGCTTGATTTTATTAATATTTGGCGATCCCGACAGAGCCCACATCACTTGTCCGGCTTAGCCATATTTGCTCAGCCGCACAACTGATGGCATAGGCGGCTGAACAGGCCATTTCATTAGCATGCGCCCAAATAGGTTTTTGATAGCTACGCGATAAAGCACGCCACTCCTCCACAAGATCAAAGACGCCGCCCGCTTCACCGCCATAGCTATCAATATCAAGCAAAACAGCGCGCACATCCGGTGCGCTCACCGCTTCTATAAAGCTTGCCCGCAAGCCATCATAAGAGGTTAGCCCCGATTGTGCGGCCATAAAGCCGCCACGGCGCACCAAAGTGCCATGCACAGGAAGAATAGCGATGCCGTCCACTACTTGATGTGCTTCAGGCAAGCGTGTCTCATCACTATTCTTGATAAAGGCACCGATTTGCCCTGTAAGGCGCGGCGAAAGCGCGCTCAAGATTGTGTCTAGCTTTTCTGGGGTAATCATATGCGGGCGGTTATAGAGCCGCGCAAGACAATGCACAAAGTCCATCTGATACCCTATCGCTTTAGGCCGCATTCTCAGATATGAGAGCGTTTTGTTTATCTTCGTCATTGCTATCATCATCAAGCAGGACGGTTGTGGGGGCTGGGGTCTCAGTATCAAAATGCAGACCACGCCTTAGTGCTTCGCTTCGCTCTTCTTCAATCTCTGTGTAAATATCATCGCGACTATAGCCACGCTCATTTAAGGCTTGCGTTAAGCTTTTTAGACCCGCACGGATTTCTTCCTTCTCGGCGGCGATGTCCTTTAGCGGATCGACCATTTCCAATTGCGCGGCATGGCTCTCTGATTGCAACCAAGGTAAGGGATTGTGATCATAGTCGGGTAAGTCTATGGCACCCACCAATACAGCCATTTCCACAAAGCGCTTCCACACGATGCGGTTTAATTGAAAGGCCATGACATTGGCTCGCCATTGCCTAATATGGCGACGAAACTGAATAATGGATGTGCGCACATTGGAGAAATTGCCCCGCGTCACATCGCCGCTCACCGTTGAATAGGGCATGTTCAGACCAGCGCAGATTTTTAACAAATTGCGGTATTGAAACGGTTCATAAGAGCCGCCCACCTCGGCGGGCGCAGAAAAGCGAATATCTTGGCCATTCTCTAATACCGTAACCAAGCCTGGAGCCAGTTCAATGGTGTCTCCTTCACCACCGGCTAGGGAGGCTGTATTCATAGTGCGCTCCGCTTGTACATCTGGGGTGAGCGGATTACTCTCACCACCTAAAATAAAAGCGGTAAAAAGCGCTGTGGTCTTTTTGCGATCAAGCTCAGCATCATCATAAGCGGCCAATTGAAACAATTGCACCATACTGCGGGTGATCTTTGGTGTGCCGCGCAATTGTTGGGCTTGTCGGCGTTCTTTAATATGGATGATATAGGGGGCTTCTATGCGTACCCGCTCTTGCATTCCCTCTGCAAGCCTTCCATTGGGTACTATGTCATAGGGATGGTAGCGGAAAAAATGGTAGGCAATGCGATCACCAAATGCATTAAATTCAATGCCCATGCGGATATGATGCCCAGGTATTTCTGCGGGGCCATCATAGGTTACATCCAATAGCTCTGCAGGATAGATTTCTAGCTTGAGCGGAACAGCGCTACACGCGTCTAGCGGAACAGGGCGCAAGCGCACAAAGACTTCACCCGCAAGAAACACTTTCGCGGGCAATGGTGGCCTGCATCCCGTAAAAATCACTAACCCCCTCATAATCAGCCTCATCAACCCACTGCCACCACAAATTCTCTAATGCGCGCTTTTGGGCTTCAAAGCCTTTGATGCGTGGTACAGGCTTAATCCCATCATTGACCGCCGCTGATACCCATTCATCAACCGCCGCACCATAGATGCTATTATTATCATAAAGGCTACGGGAGCGAGCAAGAACGGTTTGGCCTTCGGCTTGGATCGCCCTATTAATGTGAGTCTTTGTGGGGATAAAGCCACGTAAGCGGCGGCTACGGCTTGCCGCATCAAAATAGGGTCCACTGCCAACCATCACCTGAAAGGCGTTGGCCATCCGCTTAATAATACCTGCCATTAATAACCTCGGCCTGCCGCGATATAAAAGAGGCGCGCTTTCGGGCGGCCTTCTAATTGGGCGATTTCTGCATCCAAAGCCGCCAATGATAGCTTATTCTCGCTCACCGAGCGGTTATAGATGCTTGTCGCCATGGCGTATAGATTGGGCGGCAGAATAAAGGCCTTCTGCCAGCGCATCACGCTGCTGTCTTAGCCGCTTTAACCGCGCCTCTATGTCTTGCATATCAAACCTCGTTCATAGCATATACGAACTTCTCATCATACGCGGCCGCCGCCGTATAGGTGGTGCTGGCGGGGCAAGAACTTCGTCCTTATCAAAGGATAGGCCGCGCTCTATCATCTTCTGTTCTAAAGCTTGCGCTTGTTGCTCTAAGGATATCCCCATCGCCGATAAGCCGCATAGCGCCGCATAGGCATAGACGCGGCAATCCAATGCCTCATTGCGGGCATTATTGGCCTTTACCCAGTCTATCTTTGGTTGACCCTTGCTATATTTTGTCTTTTTGCGCTCTGCTGTTAATTGCTGGAAGTATTCTAAGTCACGCTCGATATGGAAGTGGCAGGCACCATAGCCAACAGCATCAGGCCCCGTCCTTTTAAGACGCGCCATAACCATATCTTTAGCGGCGCTCACACCAATGACATAAAGATTGATCTTTCCATTATTGTTGTGGGTTGGTCGTTTGGGCCACACGGTAGACGTACTATTACTACTCCCTTTAATGCCCCATATATTATGGCCTTGACGCGGTCGCACATAATCATACACCGCTTGCGTATTTGAGCCCCCCGTATCAACACACGTCGCATGGATCAGCAGACCATTGTCTAAAGCAGGATGGGGCCAACGCCTACTAAGATACGTATCTAGATGGTGCCAAACCTCTGCTGCCGATGGGTCGCCCAAAAAGATTTTATAATCAATGTTCCAGCTCTCTTCATCACGCCCCCAGCCAACAAGCTCCAACTCCAAGCGATCAGGTTGCACATCAACACCACAGGTTAGAATGGCCACCTGCGGCGGTAAGAGTGGGTATTCTTCGCGCAAAGCGTAAAGCGCGCTAGCATCCGTTCCCCCAGCATCATACTCTTCCCAAGGTTCGCCCAATACCGTATTGACAAAGGATTGTAGTTTGGCAGGGTCCTTGGCCTCTAGAAATGCGCGTGCGCATTCGCCCCACGTAAACCATGGCGAATAAAGCGCCGATAGGTGATAGGAGCGAAAGTTGTTATAGCGGCTCTGTTTGGTTGCTACCCAACGCGCGCCATTGGCTTCGCTCAGCAACGCCGCTTTGTGATGTTCCTCATGAATAGCACCACAATGGGCGCAAAAAAAGTGGGCCTCCTCAGGCTTGTCTTCAGGCCAGCGGATCTGTGCCCACGTAATAGGTTGTAGCTCATGACACTCTTTACAGGCAACGTTATAATAACGCTGATCACCCTTCTCGAATTCGGCTTTAATACGGCTGGTCTCAAGGCTTGCTGGCGTTGAGAGCATAAATACTTTACGCCGCGGGTAGCTTGCCGTACGACGAAGAGCAAGGGTAATGGGATCGCCTTCATCATCAACATTAAACGGATACCCATCAACCTCATCAAGCACCAAATAACGAATAGACATAGAGCGCAAGCCCACCGCTGAATTAGCACCCGTCAAGTTTAATGAACCGCCTGCAAACTCCTTCATAAACAGCGTATTGCCGCTATCGCGCGCGCGTGGTGGGGCAATGCGCTCTGACAAAGCCTTGCTGTTGCGTATCATATGCTCAACACGCATCTTTGAGAGCTTCTTTGCCATATCTACCGTAGGCATCACATACAGAATGGGGCCAGGCGAATGGTGTATGGCATAACCGCAGAAGTTTAGCGCCGCTTCTGACATACCAATTTGCGCGCCCTTCATAACAACCGTCGTCTCAATGCTTGAATAGCTCGACAGATTGTCCATGATCTCGCGCAGATAAGGCGTTCTTGATGTCCGCCATAGGCCAGCTTCTGCACTTGCTTGTGTCGACAAATAACGATGGACGTCCGCCCATTGAGACACCGTATAGGCGGGGTCAGAGCGAAACCCTTCTTTAAAGGCTGCCCAAAGCTTAACGAGGTTTCGGGCTTGGTAATCCTTGTTTATGCTCATGTTCAACCCCATCACCTCTGGGACGCAGGCCTATGGGGTCAGGCATTATCCCTTCCTGAAGGGCTTTGCAAATTTTGGTCAGAGCCTCATTCTGTTGCTTCATATTCACTGATGTTCTGAACATTGTCGCTTTCCTCTTCTTCGTCGACTTTTGCAAAATCAGGCATAGGAATCGTATCAAGCTCTATCAAAGCATCGCGCATATGCTGTTCTAAAACTATGGCAACCTTGTTATGGTCACACTCTAACGCGCTGGCAATATCACCACTGTGGCGGCTTGGAAACAACATCAGCATATCACGACAGCTACGGGCAAATACAAATGCCTGCCGCTTAGCATAATCTATCGGCACATAGTCCTGCTTCTTGACCTTAAGTTCGAACTCTACCTTCTCTGCTTGGGCAAGAGTTAAGCGCGACTTAACTTCGTTAAGATCAAGGTTAACAACTTCACCGACTTTACTCTTTTTATAGGCGGGCGCAATGTTGGCCTTAATCCATGCTAAAGCTTCATCAACGAGGATGAATTGACCATCATCGCTTGTGGGCAAACCCTTCTTTACAAGTTGGGTTATATAGGCCTTGCTAACCCCTAGACGCTTAGAGAATAGGGCGCGCCGCTCTTTTACATTGGAATTATTTTCTAATTCTAGCTCTGACATTTTTGTAAAAAATCTCCAAAAGCCGCATAGAAATGCTTTGCAAAATAGCTACGATAATCCCAACAAAATTAGCGTCAAATAATTGTATTTTGTTTCAATGAGTTAACAAGTTAAGTGATTTAAAAATCCCTGACGCTAGAAAAATATCGCGCTGCGCATCGACCCGCCTATGCCCCCCCCGCGGGAAGTACCTTGGCAATATTAGAATATTTTTCTAATTATTGGAAAATTAAACCCACTTCACTTAAGCAGAGCCTTGTTGATGTTCTTCTGCATGGTCTCTTGAAACATCGTGCTAACCATCTGCGCTACTTTAGCCTCATACCATCGCGGGTTATAATTGATGCGGCATTAACACCTAGAGGCCTGATCAAACGCGGCACAAGTTTTGTCTTACCATTAGCTAAGCGCACACGCTTAGTCTTGCTTGGATCGCGCATGAATACATGATTGTTTAATTTAGGCTTTAGCGGCGTACGGTTGGGGAAGGTGCCGCCATGGTCAAAATAGCCTGCAAACATCTGCTTGCCACCAAGCAGTTCAACCTGCATACCGATGCTTGCTTGCTCCTCATGCTTAAACAGCTTAAGCGGGATATCTCCATAGAGCACAATCATCTTAGAATAGAGTTGCTGGGGCGTAGCTTTCGCTGAACGCCTCACCTTATCATTCAAATAGTTCTTGCGGTATTTGGCAGGTAGACCCGCTTTCTTGCGGATCATGGTGATTGTTTTGGTACGCGCCTTGCTAAGCGTATTATTGATAGAGGCGCTTGCTACTTTGTGTAATTGCGTCTCACCTAAGACATCCAACATGTTATTGGCGTCTTTTAGATCAAAGCGCACAGTGACAGCCTCGTCGTTACTGAACGCCATGGATCACCTCTATGCACTGCATCGTCGGGAAAGGTAAGTGAAAATGTTCGTTACAAAGTCGAACCAAAATTTAGGCGGAAATCTTCACAGCACCTAATGTCAGTTTCTATTTATGACATGCTTTTGTCAAGTAAAAAATGGCGCGACAAAGCGTTGAGAGCTAAACGGAGAGCACCTACCAAATGTGATACATCCATATCATCCTCAACGATATACTGAATGGCCGCGAATAGATTGTCATCGGGGTTATCAAACTGCGCTTCTTTAAGAGCGAGCCGCGCATCTTGCCACCGTTTGGTGCATTTGATAACCCATTCTTCTACAGTTCCTGTAAAGTCTTGGCTTTGTGGTCTATCATAATAGCCATGAGCAAAACCCTTTGCACAAAGATAATTATTGCGCACCTGTAAATACTTTTCGGCGGCGTCGTATTGCGCTTCACTCAACCCTTGCTCACGTCCTAGCAAACGCAAACGGCCAATAGAAGTTGCCGCTAATGGGTTCTTCGCATCTTCCAATGATAGGCCTGCATGCTTTGCACGCATCCTTAGGGCTAGTAAATCGATTGGTTCATTATCATTAGCACCACAACGTGTAAAACCACGGCCTGAACGCGATATCCGTCCACTAGGTTCACGAGCCACGCCTTCAATCCGTGGCCGACCTCTCGCTTTCTTGCGCTTCTTAATTGCCATGCTATTTTCCATTAATCATTCCATCATATCTTATACCATATTTGCCAATTAAATAAAAGATACATACTATATATTGATGCGTAGCAAATTATTTATCGACATTGACTTGTAGTATTTTTGTAGCTATATTGTAGCCATAATATAGCGTATGGAGCCCCCGTTATGAAATCAGATCCTCAAAATGCCATTGTTCGTGCTCGTATTTCAGCAGATGTTAAGCGACAAGCGTCTATTGCTTTGAAACAACGCATAGGGCTTAATACATCTGACCTTATTCGTTTAACCTTTATGAGAGTCGCGGAGGAAGGGCGCTTGCCTTTTGATTTAACGACGCCTAACCCAACGACACAAAAAGCAATGGCTGAACTAGAAGATGGAGGAGGAACACGTTATGAAAATGTAGAGGATATGTATAAAGATTTAGGTCTTTAAGATGTTAGCGCTACGTTTATCAAAAACCTTTAAGCAAGACGTTCGCAAAGCAGAAAAGCGCGGTAAGGATATGGCTAAATTGCGCGTTCTTTTAGACCTCTTAGTAAACGAAATGCCTTTACCAAAAGTCTACCAAGATCATCCTTTACGGGGTACGTGGGCAGGATTTCGTGATGCACATATTGAACCAGACTGGATTATAATTTACCGTGTAAAAGGCTCTGAATTACAGTTAGCAAGAACTGGAACTCATTCGGATCTTTTTTAGCAAAAGCCTATAGCTTGGAAGCAGTGTAGTTATTTTTTGCATCCTCATTGGTATCTATTCAAGGTTATGCTTTTTAGACTTAAAATTTTAAAATATCCCTTGAGTTTGATTTTTGTTTAAAGAATGGCTTGACGTAGTCCCGTGTCGGGACTAATATATATCATATGAAAATCATCTCCATTAAAACTTTGAAGGACTTTTGGACGTCCAATCCTGATGCAGAACAGCCACTGAAGGCTTGGGTAGATGAAGCCAGAAAAGCAGAATGGAAAACTCCAGCAGATATCAAGAAACAGTATCGCAGTGCTAGTATTCTAAAAAATAGGCGCGTAGTTTTTAACATTAAAGGAAATGATTATAGATTGATTGTCGCCATAGCGTATCAAACAGGATGGTTATTCGTTAAATTCATCGGTACGCATAAAGAATACGATAAAGTCGATGCAGAAACTGTAAGATTGGAATAAGATCTATGGACATTAAGCCTATCAAGACAGAGCAGGATTATGACGCAGCGTTGCGCGTCGTAGAACCCATGTTTGACACATGAGCCTTTACCCAATACGCCCGAGGCCGATTTTTTTGAAATCATGTGCATACTTATCAATGAGTATGAAAACAAACACTACCCTATTGCGGCGCCAGATCCCATTGAAGCGATTAAATTTCGAATGGAACAACAGGGGTTGACGGTCAAAGATCTTGAACCCGCAATCGGAAAATCGAACCGAGTATATGAGATACTGAACCGCAAAAGAAATCTAACCTTGCCTATGATTAGAAAACTGCATACCCAGTTTGGTATTCCTCTCACTAGTTTAGTGGGTGTTTGATAGAGTTGGCCTGCCTTTTAACTCGCTGTTATTATGAGTTTTAAGACTCAAATCGCATGGACTAGCGGTTTCGTTATAAAGTGTAACGTTTTTTATGCTTATCCCCCCCGCCTAAAGACGGGGGAAGTTGTTTACGTTTAAGCGACAAGCAAGCGCTCGTTAGGTGCTGAAAGGTGTAGTTCTTCCAGTTTCTTAACGTCTTTGCTTATAAGGTCTCTTAGCGATTTAAAGAGGAAATAATGATTGAACCGCATTTCGGCCAATTCTTTATTGATCACATCTAGCCATAGAACTTCTTTTAGACATGTTTCGACCTTTGAGAAGGATATCTCGCGCCACATTCCCACGGCGCCTCTGTAGACCTGCTCAAGCAAATAGGCCTCTGCTTCTAGCCGATATAGCGCGGCTAGTTGTTGGGCGTGTTTGTTGATGCAGTCTCTGATGCGTAGCGGTATTTTTGTGCGGTCTTCTGGAAGGCGATAGACGGTATCATCTTCTTGCGTCAATTGTAGCTGTGGTTGATGTGCTTGTTCTAGCTCTAACCAACGGTCGACAATCTTTGCCCGCAACACTGTGCTGTAACCTGAAACAAGGATCAAGCATTCGCGCTTGGGAAGGTAGTAGCAGTTTTGTTTCTTTCCTTGCTTATCCAAATAGGTGCCCCCAAATTTGGGGAGACCCCCTGCGCATGCTTCTTTTGAGGCTTCTAAAGAGGTATCTTCAGATTTGATGATACCTTCTTCGGCGTACAACTCCGTTAACATTTGCCGAATATCCCGCATGACATGATCATGCCGTTTACCACACAGCTTTGCGATTTCGCGGCTAGACATAGTGAGTACTGATGCGTCTAAGCCTTTCGAAAGCTCTTGTTTTATTTGGGAAGTTTTTTTTGCCTTTTTGGCATTGTTCACTGAACCAGTCATAATTGAACTCCTATAGATTGAACGTTTTCATGAGACACCCATAGGGGCGTCGGGTGCTGAAAACACGGTCTATAGTCCGTCGTTACACTTTCCCCTTGCGGGTATTGTATGGCGTAACCACACCCGACATAAAACGCATGCATAGAAGCATGGCAATAGGTCGAATTGTTCGGAACGGTAAATAATTTCGGTTATTTAGCCGCTATAGATAAAAGTGTTTTCAGGCACTTGTTCTCAACATAGCGGTTTTAGGATTTTTGTCAAGCGAGGCGGTTATAGCTGCATAAGGTCTCCAATCCAAAGGCTTTGCATGGTAATTCCCCGCTCTTAATACGTTTGCATCTCTCAAATAAATAAAAACTTAGTTTCTTTATTTCGCCTTACACCATAACCCACGATAGTAGGTTTCAATCAACTTATCACTAATAGGTGTTCCAAATTCTCCTGTATAGGTTTGCTCCCAAGGGGTGCCTTTTGCATGAGTGATATCACAGAGCTTATAGTCACTTACATGCCCGTAATGCTTGTAAACCCATTCAATGATTTTAATTGCTTCTGTATTTAATGTCTCGTCAGTCTTTAAAGCGGCCTTCTTGACCGTTGATTTACCAAACTGCCTAATCGCTTCATAGAGATGCGGTATGACTGGGCCATACGTCCATGCTTGAACATGATCTTTAATCAACGGGTGGTGATAAATGCCTAACATCCAACCATGCGCGATATATACAAGTTTTAAAACTTGCGTGAGCGTTAAACCACCGCCGTCCTCTTTTTCCTTAAGGTCTAACAACTTATAGGCAACGGTTCGGGAGTCATAAGTTTTAACGCTTTCCATGGTAATTCCCGCTCTTAATACATAAGCTATTTATTTAGATATTGTGCGATGTTGCTTAGCTATAGAAAATATGTTCTTCTTTATTTTGAAGGAAAGGTGATTCCATGAAGAAAAAAACCATAATTTCAGATAAAATTGCTAAAATTTTAACCGATAGACAAAAAGTAGAAAGGGGAGCTACCGTCACCGGAAGAGGTCAATCCCCTAGTAACTCTCAGCAGAAGCCATCACGTATACCTTCTCATTCTTCTTCATCTAAAAAGAAGTAGTCTATTTTCTCCGCAAGCTTACCATTTTGATTTGATCAGCAGGAATGTAAGTCGCGTAAGCGCCAAACTCTTCGTTCAATACCTCATCATACTCTCTCCACTCGTCTTGCAAAGGATTATGCGCATCAGTCACATAAAGCACAATGTCTCCTGTCGCTCCCAAAGCGTAGGCCATTGGGAAGATCTTCAAAGCGATATAGATCCCTGGATAGGAGGCAAGTATCGTCTTTTAAAACAACATTCAGTTCATAGGAACGCGTATTTAGAGTTTCGCTAAACTGGATCCAAGCAGAAGGGGTGTGGTCGCAGTGACTAATATCCAGCTTACGTAGTATTTTATAAAACCATAGGCGAACATATTTACGCCAAAGCGCGCTTATAATAATTGTCCCCAAAAATGCAGGGATAGCCGGAAAAGGTTCAACCATACCAAAATACACGGCGGCTTTATAAAAACTCGCACCAATCAAGCCAAAGCAAAGGGATGGGAAGAAGATGTTTGCGGTTCTATCATCCATGTGTATGCCGTTATTGGCAATATGATACCCAGCATAGCCAGAGGCTAATGTGACCAATGTCAACCATGGTAAATTGAACAGTGCAGGATCAATCATCTTTGTTTCGCTTTCCTTGGATGAGATATTAAAATATTAATCAATGATGAGCACGCGTTTTTTGCAATCGTTTGCCTCTCTAAAACGGTATTTCATCATTGAGTTGATCATCGTAGGATAATGGCGCTTGATAGGATGCCTGTGTTTGGCCTCTGTGTTGGCCATAGGTCATGGTGCTAGCACCAGCTGGGGGCTTTTGGCTTGTGACTTGCTGTGTGTCTTGACCTTGATTGCCTGCTTGACCCAGCATTTGGATAACACCGCGGTATTTCTGTAAAACAACTTCTGTGGTGTAATGTTCCACACCGCTTTGGTCTTTCCATTTGCGGGTTTGTAATTGCCCTTCTACGTAGATATGGCTTCCCTTTTTTAGATAAGAGGCGGCAATATTGACAAGGTTTTCGTCAAAAATCACAATCCGATGCCATTCGGTCTTTTCGCGCTTCTCACCCGTGTTCTTATCCTTCCAGCGTTCACTAGTCGCTAATGAGAATAGAGCCACTTGTCCGCCCGTTTGCATGGCTTTGATTTCTGGATCTCTGCCCAAATGGCCAATAAGTATAACTTTATTTAGGCTAGACATTGTGTGGTTTCCTTCTGTGCAAATAGCTGTAGGCCTGTAATCTCTTCCAAATCAAGCAGGTCTTCGGCTTCTTCGGCTTGGCTTTTTGCTAAAGCGGCTTGTGGCAAAGAGCCGCCATGGAGCCAAGCATCAACATAGGCCGCAACGCTAAAATCAGCACCAAAGGGTGTGTAATTATAGGTTTTGCCTTCAAAGCGTTGCATGGAACGCCGCCCGTATTTGTCCTCGTAGAGGTTGTAGAACACTTGTTGTACGCCTGCTTTATGGTTGGCATAGCCCGATAGGGTGGCGACAATGGTTTTGTTTCTAATAGAGCGTTTAAACATGTTTTTGCCTCATCCGTATACGGTACCTTCTCGTCGACTTAAACGTTACTAAAGATCTGTTGATTTTGCTTCTGGTGCCTTGATGTTCCTCTCAATAAGCCGGATCTCCATATTCAAACTTGTCATTTTTCCTTTTCCTTAATTTACGCTTGCGCGTTTTTTTTCAAATCTTTTTCGCTCTTGCTCTGCAAAGACGGTGAGAACTTCACGACATTGCCAAGCTTAACAAAACCGCCTAGCTGTTTGTGTTCGGTACGTGTGGTCAATAAGTACGTTTCTGCTTCTTCCACTTTGCTGATCGTGTCAAAAACATCTCCGACACGGCGTAAAACATGCGCAACGTGCGTAGAAAACCTCTCATCATTGACCTGTTTCCAGAGCTCCGAAATCCCCCCAAATTGGCGCAAACAAGCGTATTCACGGGGCGTCAAAGACTCATTGAAAACTGTTTTTTCACAGGACGAGATAAAATTAGAGCTAATATATTCAGATACTTTGCTGATGAAACGTGCGCGCTCAATTTCATGGCGCACGTCCTCTGTTGGTTGCTTTCTGCGGCTATATTTGACGAAGATCGCGGGGCTGGGCATTTTGCCGTAGGTTTGCTCATTGTGCAGAATTTGCTTGCACGCGTTCGCGAATTCCTCATCGGTAAAAAGCGGGGCAAGCTCGTGATAAAGTAATTCACCCCAGTGATCTGTAAATTCTAATTGCAGCAAAGCGGCCATTCTGTTGAGTTGGCTTAGGAATGTTTCAATGGTTAGCATCGGCCAATAGCCTTTCGCGGATTTCTTGCAAGCGCGGCATTACACGCTTTGACGTTTCGATATTGGCTAGAATGCTTGCGCCTGCTACATGGCGATTACTGGAAGGCTTAGGCGTGGGATAAGAGCCCATAGCGGAGGAATTGGTTCCTAAGGGTGTAAAATCATCACTCCAGCGCGCATTGTTGAGAAAGGTAGCGGCGTGCATCCGAAATTCGTGGTATTCTCGGGAATTTTTATAACGCCTTACCCCGTCCATAATCACCTTGAGATCGTATTTCTTGCGGGCTTTGATGAAGGCTTCACGCGCTTTTTTCTTGTTGACGTTATGCCCGTATTCTCCCCAAAAAATCCCCTCAAACTCCTCCTCAAGCGCGGATTTTTTTGTAGCTGGGCTTGCGAAGGCTCCGGCGGCTTTGCTGGTGATTTGCTAATGCTGTCCGTGGTCTCAAGCGCCATTGCGCTGTTGATTGGTTGGCCATCATCAAGCGATTTTTTTTGTATTTGTTCGTTAGAACAAATATTTTTAATATCTATATCTTCTTCTTTATCTTCTTCTATATGGTCAACATGTGTTGAATTTTGTTGAGCGTTTGTTGAGCGTTTGTTGAAATTTTGTTGAGCGTTTGTTGGAATACCCTCGCTAACATGTTGTTTTTTTATGGATTTCGCTTGTACGCTTGCTAGACCCGCCTTGCGTCTTTTTTCTGAAAGATCCTCGTGCCGCTCTTTGTCATCCTCAAAACCAGCAAGCATTTTTTCAACGCGTGCGTTCCAAATACCGGCTTGGGTTATGATGATTTTTTCTAAGCGCACTAACTCATCAATGATTTTACGTAGCTTGTTTTGTGAGCAGCCAAATGCCCGGCTTAAAAAAGCTATATCAAACTTAACCGGCGCCTTCCTCTCATACATGAGCATGAGCAGATCGATATAAACGCCCTTTTGCTCTGGCATTAGGCCAAGCGTCCCTACAATCCAATCGCATGGCGAAAATTTAACCCATGGCATAGCACTATTCATACTAAAACCCCTCTATCTATATCGTGAAATCTCATATTGATCTGAATGCTCTTATGGCCATTAATCACGGCCTTATGTCTTGTAAGAGCAGCGCCACCCATAAGGGGCTTAGCCATGAGACAAGCGTTAGTCATTGTCTGCTTCCTCCTCTCGATCTAAAGCGTAATATAAAAGGGCTAAGGCATCGGCCTCGTTGTCATCCTCTGGATGATGGCCTCTATCCCATATGGCATTTAAAACATCATCTTTTGATGCATTGCCTTTGCCTGTAGCGTGCTTCTTAATGGTACCAACGGGCACGCCTTGATAGTCAATCTGATGATGTTCACACCAAGCGGTGAGAACGCCTAAAAAGCCGCCGTAAACATGGGCGGCATCTGTTCCAAGGTGGCGACGCACTTCTTCGTAATAGATCTTATCAAGACTACTTCCGGCACATTCAAAGCGGTGTTTGGTATCACTTAGCCATATACGGAATTTAGAAAAGCGTACGCCGCCCCCGTCAAAAGTTCTTTTTTTAAAGGTAACAGAGCCGCTGGTGATAGCGCCTTGGCAAAAAGCATCTTTAGCAAGGCTGTGTACCTGCGGCTTGCGTATAAATCCATTGCCGCAAAATGCCGCCCAGCCCATTTTGCTACCAAGGTCAAGGCATAGAATAGTCCTCATGCCAACCCCCGTTGCAAAGTCAGTTGAGATTGGCTAAGTTGAAGAAATTTTTTTGTGAAAATATAAAAGCAATGTTGGATGAATATGTGGAAAACCATAGCAGCTTTGATAGTAACTTTGATAGTAACTTTGATAGCAACTTTGATCAATATGTGGACAACCATAGCAACTTGGATCAATAATAACAGCGCGTTGTCTACTAGTCTTTTCACAAGCTTTTTGGCATTATGCTCAGGATTATGGTCCTTGTATAAGGGACACTGTGATAAAAAAGAACAAAAATTGATGAGAGAGGAGGATAGGAAAGAACAAAAATTGATGAGAGAGGAGGATAGGAAAGAACAAAAATTGATGAGAGAGGAGGATAGGAAAGCCTTCAATGCATCCATAAATGAGTTACAAAAAGAAAACGCTACTTTAAAGGGTATATTGGATAATTTTGAAAAGCAAAATAAAATTATGGAAAACAAACTTTCAGCTTTAGAAAAGATTTCTGAGGATTCTAAAGAGAAAGTTAAGATCTTGAGTGAAGAATATGAAATTAGGCGTATAAAAAGATTGGGGCCTGCACTAAAGCTTATAACACAATATAAAAAGCTCTCTATTAAGGAAAACGACGAGTATGTTAGATGCCTAATTAATTTAATAGTGATAAATGTATCAACAGCTAACATCCCTGTATTTAATATAAAAATAGCTAATGACAACCATTTTGAATTTGTAGAGAATGGTTGCATCATTACAAGTGGTTTTAAATCTTTCTTGGGTAGTTCGTTTTTGAGCGTCAGCCCTAAACCTTTTATTGTCGAACCAAAATTTATTGAACTAACTAGCATAGATAAGCCTTCGCAAAATCATACAGATGATAGATTTCTCTCGTTTCAGATCTCCCCGTTTGACTACCGAAATTACCAGCTTACAGTTCAGTGTCCGAAAAAACATAAATATAGCCGCTCCAAATTTACTCTTGAACATGAATCTCCTGTTGAAAAGGATCAAACTCTTACAATTCCATTCTATATGGCTGAAACATATCCTCTAATTACTAAAGAGGTCATTGCAGATATTTTTGATGATACGGCTATTGAATATTACCGAGCTATGCAAAACAAAACAAAAACGGCAGTATTATATTTGTTAGAAAATTTTAGACTACCTATCTCTTCTGCAGGTTAAATAAAAAAATATCATTGAATGCAATGGCCTTCATTATACATGAGACTATGTCTTCCTGCTTTTTGCTAACAACTCGTCTATCCTTTTTTGCTTTGATTTTATTATATCAGCTTGTTCCCTAAACATCTTGCGATACGATTGGCTGTTGTACAACAACATAACTGTGAGAATAATAATCACTACGTCTTGAAAAATGGCCATATGGCGCTCCTTTCACTAATATAGAGTGGTGAGATTGATTAAGCTCTCCATTTCACACACCCCTAATGCATCTTAGTAGTACGGCTTCTTTCATCGTTCTTTCCTTTCAACTACTGAGAGTTTCTCGGTTGTTGCGTCATGCATTGCGATGTACATGCTGAGTTGTCTATAGACGTTTCGGGGGGGAATTTGACCATAAAAAAAAAGCAAATTATACAAATACAAGCAGGGAGAATGGCAAAATATAAGCGCTCTTGTATGCAAAATATTATTCCAGCTATAATACAAATGAGAGTGGTTATTAAAAATATTACCGTTGCAATTTTAAAACCTATCATATTAACTCCCAAGTCTATTTGGCTTGGATTTGTTACATGTTGCGCTGTACAACAGCATGTTTCTGTAGGTTGCAGGGTAGCTAAAAGTGCTGCAACCATGAAAGAAAGAATTCCGATGGAAATGATGAACCACCCAAAGCGTGGAAATAACTCCATAAAAAAACAGAGCCCAAACGCTACATAAAACGAACAAGCTATCGCAAAGAATCCTAAAGCCAAATTAAATGTTGCCGGAGTAGTAACAATATCCATTTCCTTAATATCCCCGTTCTTCTTAATGCATCTTTACGTGTTCTTCTGATAAACTATCTTCATCGCTTGCGATTTGGTCATTGTCTTCAACGCTAATGCCAATACGGACAAGGTGGACATTAGGATGTTCGCCTTTCAGAAAACCGCTAAGGTTTTTGATCATGTACTCTTGCTTGTTTAGGGCGTTTTCTGCTTCAAGGAGCTTACTGGTAAGCTCTTCTATGGCCTCTTTTTGTTGGGCTATTATGCGCTTATCGAGGCGGTGGGCGTAGTAACCGCTAGCCATAGAAATTAGATAGATTGCTGATACGACGGCGAAAATGAGTCCTAGTAGCATGGTTATATTCCTTTAGGCTTAGCATTTTAGGAATGCGGTTATCTGTGCCTTTGTTTTGGGTGTACTCTTTATGTATACACGCTATAGTTGTTATGATTGCCACCCGCGCCCACTCGGGGGTTTGACTGGGCGCGGGCGGCGTCCTGCGGTAGGTCGGACGTACCGCAAGAGGGGGAAGCACAATGATGTGTACGGGGCGACTTAAGATGCGCAAAATCTAAAAAATCATCTGCGGTTATATCAATGCCCATTTTTTTAGCTTCGTTTAATAAGATAGGTATATGCCTTATCGGAACTCTTCCCCCTGTACCGCCGTTTTCAACAGGACGCATCCAAGCATAAACGCGCGTGCGATGAATGCCGAGAAGAGAAGCGACAGCTCTTGCCCCCCCTAAAGTCCTTATCATGTTAGCAATTTTTCTCATTCTTTAATATGTAGCGATTTTAGATACGAAGTCAAGAAGGAATGAATTCCAATGGAAAATTTTGTTGTGAAATTAGAAAATGAACTTGATTACCAAAATCGCTACAATAGGAATATGACTTTAAATTTAATTCATTGGCTTACTGAGGCGCTATCAAGCTCGGGACTGAGTCAAGCTACTTTAGCAAAAAAAATGTCTGAATCTTTGAACCGATCAATAGATCGCGCGGCTGTAAATAAAATGCTAAAAGGTACACGCGATATTTCTGCTAGAGAGTTACTAGCGATATCGAAGATTACTGGCAGCCAGCTGCCGCCGATCTGCTTGGTTCCATTAATTGGTTCAGTTGGTGCAGGAGGTGATATAGTAGCCATCGACTGCGGTTGTTTGGAAGAGGTTGAAGCGCCGCCTACGGCCACTGCAAATACGGTCGCTTTACGAGTGATTGGAGACTCTATGTTTCCAGCGATTGAAAATGGTAGTATTCTATTTTATTCACAGCATGTTCTACCCGAAACGATGATTAATAATCGCGCTATCGTCAAGACTGTAGACGGGAATGTATATGTGAAGGTCTTACGCGGTGGCCGCGAAAAAGATAAGTGGGTATTATCTAGTTTAAATGGAAAATACGCAGATATTATTGATGTGCAAATTGAGTGGTGCTCGCCAATAGATTGGATTAAGCCGCCTAGGCCTTAGTTTATCGTTTGCGTGCGCTATAACGTCTAGGCATCTAAAGTTATCTTTAAATAGCGCGATAAAAACCTCCTTTTTAATACAGCTTTTTCCAGAAAGTTATTTAATTTTTCTGAGAATCTTGATCTGTTTTAATTTTTTTGTCTGTAGCCATCAGATACAGGTTCAACACGACCTCTCATATAGTTTTTTCACCATATTTAGAACCAACTTCATACTAATAAAATCTCCCTCAAATATCATATCAAGATAAAATTGTTATTTTCGCTACATATCCTTATTGACTTTGTATCCAAAATCGCTACATTTATATTTAGCAACAAACAACCACGAAGAAGCACTCGCTGATCTGGTTTGTTAAAGGGATATGGAGGTTGAAATGCACACGAAAGCACCGTTTTTTGTAACAAGCGATGAAATCTTATTGCTCACCTATTCTGACGGGGAACACGTAGGCAGAAGTGGTCCATTTTTAGATAAACGCGATATCTTGGCCATGCTTTCCGCTATGGACGGCGTAGAGCAAGTGCTTTGCATTAATCCAAAAACGCAAAGCACTATCGACATAAGCGAACAGGTCGCTGAACTGTACATAGAAACATTCGACCTAGTACCCGATGATGATATAGCCCACCCCTTGGTGCGCAATAGCCTAGCTTACGCCACGCTCTTAGTGGAATGGGCAGAACAGACCTTTAAAGACATCTATTACGGCACCTACGAACAACAAAACCGCTTGCGTGCGTCTGATGTTTTGTGAGGGCGCTATGAAAGAAGCCCTAATCTGTATCGTTGAATGCCTAGGCTTTCTAGCCCTCTTCACGCTCGCATGGTTTGTCTTGATCGCGACTTAATCATACCAAAGGAATTTATCATGACGTCTCTAAGTCCAAAATATCGCTTGTTGAGAGATGAGAGCATCATCCTAAACGGCCATAAACTCTATCGCATTCAAGCCTTACGCGATTTTGGCAACGTCAAAAAAGGTGACTTGGGCGGCTTTATAGAGCGTGAGGCCAACCTAAGCCATGAAGGTAATTGTTGGGCACTTGATAATGCATGTGTTTATGACAATGCGTTGGTTAGTGGCGATGCGCAGGTATCGGGCAGTGCGCATGTTTATGATGATGCACAGGTTTGTGGCAATGCGCAGGTTTCAGGCGATGCGTGGATTTCAGGTAATGCGTCTATTTCAGACGCTGTACGTATTATAAGCAATACGTGGATTTTCGGTAAGGCGGAGATTTCAGGCAATGCGCAAGTTTTAGGTGATGCGCACATTTCAGGCAATGCGCAAGTTTTAGGTGATGCGCACATTTCAGGCAAAGCACAAGTTTCAGGCTATGCACAGGTTTTTGGCCATGCGTATGTTTCAGGCAAAGCTCATGTTACAGGCAATGCGCTAGTTTTTGGCTCGGCAAAAATTTCAGGTAAAGCACGGGTTTATGATGATGCACAGGTTTTTGACCATGCTAGAATTTTTGGCAATGCGCAAGTTTCAGGAAACGCAGAGATTTTTGACCACGCAGGAGTTTATGGCGACGCGAAAATCTTAGGCAACGCACAGATTTCTAGCTACGCAGATATCTATGAAGACACAGTCATCACAGGTGAGGAGTGAGGCTATGCTGAAAGACGTCGCAAAGCGGCTAGTAAGTTCACTAGCACCCCAGCCGATAAAACAAAAGTACCGTCTTCTAAATGATGAGAGCGTTAACGTAAAAGGCCGTACACTCTATCGTATCCAAGCTTTACGCGACTTTCGAGGCGTGAAAGCAGGTGAATTAGGCGGCTTTGTTGAGAACGAATACCGCCTAAGCCATGATGGCACCTGCTGGATCGGTGGTGATGCATGTGTTTTTGATACTGCATGTGTTCTTAGCAATGCGCAGATTTTTGACGATGCGCGGGTTTTTAGCAATGCGCAGGTTTCAGATGATGCGCAGGTTTTTGGCGATGCGAAGATTTTTGGCGATGCGCGCATTTCAGGCAACGCGAAAGTTTCAGGCCATGCGCAGATTTCAGACAATGCAGAAGTTTGGGGCAATGCACGTGTTGGCGGCAATGCGAAGATTTCAGGCAACGCGCATATTGCCTCCTCCATAACAATTGCAGGCAATGATTGTATCAACGGCTATACCCGTATCACGACTAGCTTCACCACCCCAGCTTAGGAGAAACCACTAATGACCCAACTTGTTCAATCCCCCCTTGCCCTTATGGCAAGCAACTATGGCTTCTCAGAAGAGGCCTTTCGCCAAACCATTATGAAAACTTGCATGACAGGCAATATAGCGGCAGAAGAATTCGCCGCCTTTATTTCCGTTGCCAATACCTACGGCCTTAATCCTCTAACAAAAGAGATTTACGCGTTCCCAAAACGTGGTGGCGGTATCACACCCATTGTGTCCATTGATGGCTGGATTAAAATCATAAAATCTAATCCAGCCTTTGATGGCATGACCTTTAAAGATCATTTCGACCAAGCAGGCAATCTCATATCCATTACCTGCTCAATACGGCTCAAAAGCATTAAAGACCCAATAGAGGTCACGGAATATCTAAAAGAATGTCAACAGCAAACCGACCCATGGCGTAAATGGCCTGCCCGTATGCTACGCCATAAGGCGACTATCCAATGTGCCCGTTATGCCTTTGGCTTCTCTGGTATCTATGATGAAGACGAAGCAACACGCTTAAATGCCCCCGTATCAGAAAGCCAAGAAGTCTTTGCCGATGCAGAAACGCTTGCCGTGGTGCAACAGCTGATCTTGGATACAGAAACAGACGAGGCAAAAGCCCTAGCATCGGTTCATGCATCAAGCTTTGAAAGCCTATCGCAAAGCCAAGCGCAAACGCTTTTGCAACTGCTTAAAAAGAAACAAGCTTTGCACAGTTCACAAGCGCAAACCCTTTCTGTTGCTTAGAGGTTCATATGGAACAAAGAACTGCCGCATGGTTTGATGCTCGTCTTGGCAAGGTGACTGCCTCTAAGGTGTATTGCGTTGTCAATAGAACAGCAAAAGGCCTGCCAAGCGCGGCCTATGAGGATTATAAGATCCAGCTATTGACCGAGCGGCTTACCGGCAAGGCGATAGAGACCTATGTAACGGCGGCCATGCAATGGGGCATTGATCATGAGTATGATGCCTTGGAAGACTATAGCTTTATGACGGGGCATGAGGTTAGTGCTTGTGGCTTTATTTCCCACCCTAGTATTGCCATGGCGGGGGCAAGCCCAGATGGCTTGGTAGGTGATGATGGCCTGATAGAGATCAAATGCCCCCATTCTACCACTCATGCCCGCTTTTTAATTGATGGGGTTATTAAGCCCGAATGGCAAGCACAGATGCAGTTTCAACTGGCGTGCACGGGGCGGCAATGGGTGGATTTTATTAGTTTTGATCCACGCTTTAGCGAAAGGAATGCAAGCTTAAGGAGTGAGATCAAGCGCCTATGGCGTGATGAGGCACGCATTCAAGAGATAGAAGCATGTGTGCATGCCTTCCTTGAAGAGGTGCAGGCTCTTGAAGACAAGCTTACCGCCAAATCCAGCGCGATAGGATGATAAGAGAAGATATACAGCTAATGGAGCAAGATATATGGGACACCGACCTCCTACCATAACCCAACCAGCTATCGCCCGCGCTTTGCGTGAAGCCAAGAAGCTAGGCTGTGACCGTATAGCCATCAAACCAGATGGCGAGGTTATTATCTATCTCAACGAGAGCGCAGAAGAAACAGAGCTAACCACTCAAAGCTCTATTACCACACAGGCAAGTTCTGATGCTTTTTACGATAAATACGATATCTGTTTGTGAGTGTTATGCCTAAGCCGCGTCCACCCCATTTAGTGAGAGAACACAGCCGTCATGGGAAAGTGCTTTGGTATGTTCGTATCAATAAAGGCCCCCGTGTTCGGGTGGATGGCGCATATGGTACACAAGAATTCGTGGATAACTATAAAAGCGCTATTGCCCAATTACAGGGGCAAACGCCAATAACGATTAAAGGTAAGCGCAATGCAGAAGGCTCTTTCTCATGGCTTTTAAATAAATATTACAAAAGCATGGAGTGGCATAAATTAGCCGCTCCTACCAAAAGGCAACGCGAGCTCATCTTAGAGAAAGCCGAGAAAGACATGGGGCATGTTCCTTATAAAGCGCTTAAGCGTCAACACTTTATTGACGCGGTGGAGCGGCGCAAAGAGACACCTGCGGCGGCTAAGAATTTTTTAAAAGCGTTTAGAGGCGTATTTAATTGGGCTATTGATCATGGCTTTCTTGAAGAAAACCCCACGCTCGCTATCAAAACGCCTGCTCTTACCAATAAGGAAGGGTTTGCCATATGGTTAGAAGACGACATAGACAAATACTACCAGCGTTGGCCATTAGGTACGCATGAACGGGTATGGATTGATGTATTACTTTATACTGGCTTGCGCCGTGGCGACGCGGTGCGGATCGGTTGGAAAGATGTCACCGACGGCGTTATTCACCTCAAGACAGAAAAGAGCCAGTTTCAAACGGATGTCTTTTTACATATTTTACCCGAGCTAGAAGCTACCCTTAAAGCGGGAACAATTGGCAATGACACTTTTATTTGCGGTAAAGAGGGTAGACCGCTTACCAAGGAAAGTTTTGGTAATTTGTTTCGGGAGGCATGTAATGAGGCGGGCATTAAAAAGTCCGCTCATGGCTTACGCAAATTAGCGGCGACTCGGGCGGCGAATTCAGGGGCAACTGTGGCTCAACTGAAAGCCATTTTTGGTTGGACTAATGACGAGATGGCGTCGCATTATACCCAGAACGCCGATCGCCGCCGACTAGCCCTCGAAGCGATAGAAAAGATACAAAAAAGGTAAGGGGATGACATCAAAAAAACATAACAGAATCAAAGAGCCTAAAATTCCCGAACTTTGTACTAAGTGCTTGATTTTATTAATATTTGGCGATCCCGACAGGATTCGAACCTGTGACCCACGGCTTAGAAGGCCGTTGCTCTATCCAGCTGAGCTACGGGACCATTATTATTAAGTACGAAATGATATAACCCAGAAGTCGTTCTCTTGTAGGCTAGATTTTAAAAAGACCATCTCTTGTATATCAGAACTTTAGTGTGTCCAAGGCTGAACACGATCATAACGGAAGTTATCAGAATAAGAAACAACGCGCCGTCTAGCCTGTTTAGGCTTACTTATCTGGTAAGGGATACTAGCTTTATACGCATAAGCAATTGCTTCTTCTTTTGTACGAAACTTCAAAACAATCTGATTTTTTGTATCAAAGTTTGCCGTATAGCCCATGAGAGGCTCAACCATTTTAGCCTGACTTGGCTCATACCGCAGGAACCAAAATCCTGTATTTGCTTTACCCGATTGCATAGCATTTTTTGCAGGACTATAAATAAGAGCGACCATATCCTATCCGATATCTAGTATTATACATAGCGCGCCACAAACTTTAAACTATCTTGCCAATAATTGCTAGCCCGCCCCTTAAGAAAAGCAGTAGATGGTCGGAGCGATAGGATTCGAACCTACGACCCCCTGATCCCAAATCAGGTGCGCTACCAAGCTGCGCTACGCTCCGTTATTTTATTGTTATCTATTCCCTAAAATTTTCAACGTCAAAGTGCAAGAGATAATTTCATTTTTTTTCATATTCAGATAATTTTCATTCATAAAAATTCTTCACCCCCCCTCCATGTGCCCAGTTAACGCCCCCGATGTAAAAAAACTGTGCATATAGGCTTTTTACCCCACACAGCATTTGCAAGAGAACGTACAGCTCGTCGTGTTGCCTCACGAATTACCTCATTATCCTTGCGACGAGATCGCGGTATATTATGGATTGCATCTTCTATAGCATCCAAAAGAATATCTTCCAGCCATTCGCCTTGGCTTGTCTTCTCTGGTAAACCAAAAGCAACAAGAGCTGGATCATCTGCTAAATCATGCGCACTGGTCATGTGCAATGATACAGCCACATGTCCTGCATAAGCCAATTTGCGACGTTCGCCAATGCCTAACTCTTCCTCTGAACCGATTAGGCTACCATCCTTATAGAGACGACCTATCGGAGCGCTATCAATAATTTCTGGAGTGCCAGGCGCTAAACGTAAAATATGACCATTACGTATTTCAGCAATATTAGGAATCCCCGCAGCACGACCCAATGCCGCATGCGCCTTGAGATGAATTCCTTCCCCATGAACAGGAACCAAAATTTGTGGCTTTACCCACTCATACATCGCCAAAAGATCATCGCGCTGAGGATGCCCAGAAACATGCACTAGGCCATCACGGTTAGTTATGATTTTTATACCGCGATCCACCAATTGGTTTTGTATATCAATAATTGCCTTTTCATTTCCAGGAATGCTACGAGAAGAAAAAACTACTATATCGCCAGCTGTAAGAGAAACCTCACGCATAGAATCACGCGCGAGTTTTGCTAAAGCCGCTCGAGCCTCACCTTGGCTTCCCGTTAGAATGATTACAATCTTATTACGAGGTAGCGTTGAGTATTCCTCTTCGCTAATAAAACCATCAATATCGTCCATATAGCCCAGTTCCTGCGCTACATCGATACAACGTTTTAAAGACCGCCCTAAAACCAACACTTTGCGCCCATTAGCATGAGCAGCACGGGTAATGGATTTAATACGACCAATGTTGGAAGAAAAGGTGGTGATTGCTACCCGCCCTTCCGCTTTAGCGATAATATCAGCCAAACTTGCTCCCACTGCTTCTTCAGTGGGCGAACTGCCATCAACCATGGCGTTTGTAGAATCGCACAAAAGCGCTAATACACCTTTTTTGCCCAAAGCACGAAAGCGCTTTTCATCGGTTAGCCCACCCACCGAAGGCGCAAGGTCAATCTTCCAATCGCCCGTATGAATTACGACCCCTAGCGGAGTTTTTATAGCAAGAGAAACGGGATCGCAAATTGAATGAGTGACCTCTATTGCTTCTATATGAAATGGCCCTAGTTGAAAAGTTTCACCTTGCTTAAAAACGATAAGCGGAATGTCTGTCAAACTTTGCTCTGCCTCCCGCTTAGTAGCTAACAGGCCGGCAGTGAAAGCTGTACAATATACGGGCGCTTTTAGAGCTGGCCAAAGATCTAGGACCGCCCCATAGTGATCTTCATGAGCATGAGTTAATACAATACCACGTATATTATGGCGTTCTGCTTCTAAAAAACGAATATCAGGAAAGATAAGATCGACACCAGGCAAATGGGCATCGGCAAAGCTAACCCCCATATCGACTACAATCCATTCGCGATCGCCTTCCGCCCCATACCCATAAGCTGCTAGATTCATACCAATTTCTCCCACCCCCCCTAGCGGTAGAAAAACCAGTTCGTTCCCATCAGCCATATCCATCTTATCTCCTAACATACGCACGTATTAAATCAACGTCTACTATAACATAGGCGCTTCTAGCTAAATATAAACCCATTCCCATTAAGAGTAAGGAGCTATAATGGATAACCTCACTCCCTATTCATAGAGCGAGAATGAATCCCACCAAAATGCACATCCCCCGCTGTTATAAAATGGTATTGCCCGCCATCAAGCTTTATAATGCAATTATAATCCTGATCAAGTCCATAAAAAATTCCATCCCAAGTTTGTGTTTCAGAAACAACATGAATTTTCTGACCTAGCATACCACAATGTTTCATCCAAGCTGCGCGAATAATATCGGGCCCGTCGACAGAATGAAATAGAGCATAATTCTTAGAAAAGCTTTCAATCAATGATGCTAATATATCACCCTTATCGGCTTCTATACCAACGGACTGTAAGCTAGCTGTTGGATAAGGAGCTCCCGCATATGTATGAGCCACATTAACGCCAATGCCTATAATCAAAGCATAGTCCCCATCAGCGATCTTTAGGTATTCCAAGAGAATACCGGCAGCTTTCTTCCGCCCCAATAAAAGATCATTGGGCCATTTGAGTTTTATCAAATCAAGACATAATAAAGAGGAGAAAGCCCCCCCCCTTTCATATCGGGCTTTACCAGCTTTTGATAAAAGAGATTTTATTGCTTCTGCTATGCTGACTCCTGCCACAAAACCAAGTTTACCAGCTCTTTGCACAGCTCGCTGTTCATCAAAGTTGGTTATTTCTTCATAACTTTGATCCATTCGCATTTTCAACAGAAGACTAGTATAAAGATTGCCGCGGGGGCTATTCCAAATCCGCCCGCGCCGGCCTCGACCTTGGTTTTGTTCTTCTGCTACCACCCAAAGAGAACCGCTATGCCCCGCTTTAGCCTTTTGTAGTGCAACTTCATTGGTAGAGCCTACACAATCATAAAAATCAACTTCGTAACCATATCTACGCGCTAGAAGGGCGATATTTTCATTTTCTATCATGAAAATAAAGATGCAGCAGCGGTTTGTGCCAATGGCGCGAGCCAAATACCCCAGAAGATATAAAACAAAACAAACAGCATAGATAACCAAAGAACGAGTTTTAATTCTCCAGATAGAGCAACAAAACCATCCTTCGGCTCATCAAACCACATGATTTTGATAAGTCGCAAGTAATAAAAAGCCCCGACCACTGAAGCAACCATACCCACAACCGCCAAAGGCGTGAGACCCGCATTCACCGCGGCAGAAAAAGCGTACCACTTCCCAAAAAAACCTGCCATAAGTGGTATACCCGCTAACGAAAATAACTGAACAGTCATAACAAAGGCCATAAAGGGGTTAGTACTAAAAAGTCCAGATAGATCTTGGATATTTTCCACATGCCCTTCACGGGTACGCATACCCAAAATAAAAGCAAAAGCGCCAATTGTCATGGCTAGATAAATTGTCATGTAAAGGATCACACCCTGCACACCGAGTAAAGTTCCCGCGGCAAGCCCCACTAAGGCATAACCCATATGGCTAATTGACGAATAAGCCATAAGACGCTTAATATTTTTTTGACCAATCGCAGCAAAGGCACCCAAAGCCATTGAGGCAATACCCATAAATACGAGAATCTGCTGCCAAGCAGGCATAGCGCCATCAACCCCTGCCGACGGTGCAAAAGCTCCAACCACAACGCGGATCAATAAGGCCATCGCAGCAATTTTTGGTGCGCCTGCAAAAAAAGCCGTGATAGGCGTAGGCGCACCTTCGTATACATCGGGAGTCCACATATGAAAAGGAACAGCAGAAATCTTAAAAGCTAATCCTGCTAAAACAAATACCATTGCAAAAATAACACCCAATTGCGGGGGGCTACCCGCTAAAGCTATGGCAATTTCTTTGATACCGATCTGACCAGTAAATCCATAAAGGAGGGAAATTCCATAGAGTAACATGCCTGAAGAAAGGGCGCCCAGGACAAAATATTTCAAACCAGCTTCTGATGATTTTAGATTTTCACGATGAATAGCAGCCAAAACGTAAAGGCCCAAAGATTGCAGTTCAAGCCCCATATAGAGCGAAAGCATATTCCCCGCTGAAATCATAACCATCATGCCCAGAGTTACCAAAAGGACAAGCACAGGAAATTCAAATACATCAAATTTCTGAATACGCGAAAAACCTACTGACATGACTAAAGCAAAAAGAGCCCCAACCAAAGCGACCACTTTCATATAGCGACTAAAGTCATCAATGATAAGCGCGTTTTGATAAAAAACGCCCTTTTGTGGGAAAACCACAACCAACAAGATGGTAGCAATTAAAACAGCAATTGCCAAACCGGTGATGGTCACAGAAGCACGGGAACCAGAATAAACTCCAATTAAAAGAAGCACCAAAACACTCAGCGTAACCAAGAGTTCTGGAAAAATAAGCGGCAACTGAGCCATTAAATCAATATGCATGGGCATCGCCTCTATTTTGGGAGCTGGTTAACAAGGGCTTCTACCGCAGCAGCCGTAGTATTTAGAAGGGCTGCTGGATAGATACCAAATAAAACTGTTAAAATGACCATAGGATAAAGAATGATTTTTTCTCGCAAAGAAAGATCCAGCAATCCCTTGAGGCTTTCTTTATCCAAACGACCAAAGATTACCCGCCGCGCTAAATAAAGCGCATAGATAGCAGAGAAAATCACTCCGCTCGTAGCCAAAAGCGCGGTCCATTTACTGATACTAAACGTTCCAATTAACGTGAGAAATTCACCAATAAAGCCGGAAGTCCCTGGTAGCCCTACATTAGCCATAGTAAAAAAGATAAAAACTACCGCGTATTTAGACATATTATGGGCCAACCCGCCAAAAGCCGCGATTTCCCGAGTATGCAGGCGATCATAAATTACCCCAACACACAGGAAAAGTGCCGCGGATACGATCCCATGAGATAGCATTTGATATATTGCTCCCTGAATCGCTATATCATTTGCAGAAAAAATTCCCATCGTCACATAGCCCATATGAGCAATCGAAGAATAGGCAATAAGCTTTTTCATATCGTCTTGGACAAAGGCCACAAGCGAGGTATAAATGATAGCAATAACCGAAAGGCTAAACACAAACGGAGCCATATCGGCTGAAGCGAGAGGGAACATAGGCAGAGAAAAACGCAAAAATCCATAACCGCCCAGCTTTAACAAGATGCCTGCCAAGATTACCGAACCAGCCGTTGGCGCTTCTACGTGGGCATCAGGCAACCAAGTGTGAACAGGCCACATGGGCATCTTTACAGCAAAGGAAGCAAAAAAAGCAAGCCATAGCCAAAACTGCATCGAAGCTGGAAACCGATGGGCCAACAAGGCGGGAATATCAAGAGTGCCGGATTCCCAATACATAGCCATGATCGCTACCAACATTAAAACAGAGCCTAGCAACGTATATAAAAAAAACTTTATACTGGCATAAACCCGGCGCTGGCCGCCCCACACGCCAATAATAATAAACATCGGGATCAAACTGCCTTCAAAGAAGACATAAAACAAAACAGCATCTAAAGCGCAGAAAACCCCGATAATAGCGATTTCTAGCAGGAGAAATGCAATCATATAAGCTTTAAGACGGTTTTGTACGCTTTCCCAACTAGCCAAAATACAAAAGGGCATTAAAAAAGCTGAAAGCACCACAAAAAGAATGGAAATGCCATCCACTCCCATGTGATAGCTAATACCATCACCTAACCAATCAGCTTTCTCAACCATTTGAAAGCCCGCATGCGTCTTATCAAACCCTGCCCATAAAACAAGCGAAAGTATAAAAACGAATAGCGTTGTAAAAAGCGCAACGTTACGAATATTACGCCGCGCATCCTCGCTATCACCTCTGATCAATAAAATCAGGATGATACCAACAAGTGGTAGAAAAGTGATAGTAGAAAGAATTGGCCAGTCAATCATCAGCTTAAGCTCCCGATCATCATCCAAGTGATCAGCGCTGCGATACCGATCAGCATAACAAATGCATAGTGGTAAAGATAGCCTGTCTGCATGCGTACCACTTTATTGGTAATATCCATAACACGCGCTGCAATTCCATTAGGGCCTAGCCCATCAATAATACACCCGTCTCCTACCTTCCATAAAAACCGACCCAATGCCTTCACAGGCCTCACAAGTAAGGTTTGATATACTTCATCAAAGTACCATTTTTTTAGCAAGAACTGATAAACAATAGAAAAGCGTTCTGCCATTTTTTTTGGTACTGAAGGCGCAATAATATAAAAGAGGATTGCTACTACAAAACCTGATATCATCGCAATAAACGGAGACAATTTCACCCATTGTGGGACATGATGTGCTTCATGCATAATTTGATTATCCCTACTAATAAAAAGCGCGTTCTTCCAAAAATCGCTGTAAAGGTCGCCAAAAAAGTATTTATAAAAAATCAATCCAGCAAACAAAGCACCAATAGCCAAGAAAAACAAAGGAATTAACATAACCAGCGTCGATTCATGAACATGATGCATCACATCAGCTGTAGCGCGCGGCTTACCATGGAATGTCATAAAAATGAGGCGCCATGAATAAAAGCTTGTAAAAAATGCCGCAATGACTAACAGCCAAAATCCATAGAGCGCCGCCCCATTGTGCGAAGCAAAGGATACTTCAATAATCGCATCTTTAGAAAAAAATCCAGCCGTTCCAAACAAGGTGCCAGGGATACCCACGCCCGTTAAAGCAAGCGTACCAATGATCATCATCCAATAAGTGGTTGGAATATATTTACGAAGCCCCCCCATTTTACGCATATCCTGCTCATTTGATACGGCATGAATTACCGAGCCCGCACCCAAAAACAACAGCGCTTTGAAGAAAGCATGGGTAAAGAGATGAAATACCGCTGCTCCATAAGCACCCACACCTAAGGCAACAAACATATAACCCAATTGCGAGCAAGTGGAATAAGCAATCACACGCTTGATATCATTTTGTACTAAGCCAACCGTAGCTGCAAAAAAAGCGGTAGTGGCTCCAACAATAATAATTAACGTTTGCGCTGTAGGTGAAAGTTCAAAAAGCGGCGACATACGTGAAACCATGAAAACCCCAGCTGTCACCATAGTAGCGGCGTGAATTAAAGCAGATACTGGGGTAGGCCCTTCCATAGCATCAGGCAGCCAAGTATGGAGCAAAAATTGCGCTGATTTCCCCATCGCACCGATGAATAAAAAAATGCACGCTACTGTAAGTGCATTATAGCCGTCCAATTGCCAAAAAAGAAATTGCATGCTGGATGCAAAATTTTGCGATCCTGCTTTGGCAAAAATCACTTCGAAATTAACTGACTGGAAAAGGGTAAAAACACAAAAAATCCCAATCAAAAAACCAAAATCTCCTACCCGATTAACGACAAAAGCCTTCATCGCTGCTGCGTTAGCCGAAGGCTTTTGAAACCAAAAACCAATCAGCAAATAAGATGCCAAGCCCACACCTTCCCAACCAAAAAACATCTGAATTAGATTATCAGCCGTTACCAACATCAGCATCATAAAGGTAAATAAAGAGAGATAGGCAAAAAAACGAGGCCGGGATGGATCATGGTGCATGTAACCGATGGAATATATATGCACGAGAGCTGATACGCTGTTAACCACCACCAACATAACAGCAGTGAGCGTATCGACATAAAGCGCCCATTGGAATTGTAAATGGCCAATAGATACCCATTTTAAAATGGGCAGATTCAACCCTGCGTTACTACCCAATGCCACCAGAAAAAAGACGATCCACGACAAAAGTGCCGCCACAACCATAAAGGACGAAGTTATAACTTCACACCCACGCGCACCCAAAGTTTTGCCACCAAAAGCAGCTAGCAAAAAACCAAACAGCGGCAAAAAGACGATAGCGTAATACATGCCCTAGCCTTTCATCACATTCACGTCTTCAACGGCAATAGAGCCACGATTGCGGAAAAAGACTACCAAAATCGCCAAGCCTATCGCCGCTTCTGCCGCTGCGACCGTTAATATAAACAAAGCAAAAATCTGACCAACAAGGTCGTGTAAAACCGCCGAAAAGGCAACAAAATTGAGATTAACAGCTAGCAAAATTAATTCAATCGACATCAAAATAATGATCACATTCTTTCTGTTAAGAAAAATGCCGAAAATCCCAATAGTAAACATCATTGCCGAAACAGTTAGGTAGTGTGCAATATCAACATGCATGATCATTTTCCTGTTAAATACCTTTGCCAGTTTCAACTTTTTTAATCTCAATTGCATTTTTAGGTGAGCGCGCCACCTGCGCAGCAATTGACTGTCGTTTCACTCCAGGCCTGTGGTGAAGGGTTAATATAATAGCCCCAATCATTGCCACCAAAAGTACCAGCCCCGCCATTTGAAAATAAAAAGCGTAATCAGTATAAAGGAGGTCACCTAAAGCTTCAGTATTGGTGCGCGTAGCTAAATCTGGCATGGGCTGAGTGATATTGGCCGCAAGGTTGGGCGAAAAATGCATACTGATATAAACAAAGATCAGTTCAAGCGCTACAATAAAACCAATCAAAGCGCCAATTGGTGCATACTTTAATGCACCACTTTTGAGTTCAACAAAATCAATGTCGAGCATCATCACAACGAATAAGAACAAAACTGCGACAGCACCTACATAAACAACCAGCAATAATAGCCCTAAAAATTCAGCTCCCGCCAAGAGAAAAAGCGCTGCGGCGTTGAAAAACGCTAAAATGAGAAATAATACAGAATGAACGGGGTTACGTGCTGTAACTACCATAACAGCGCTGGCAATCATAACAAAAGCGAACAAATAGAAAAATGCAGCCGCTAGACCTGTTAACATGGGTCTTCCCTAATCTTAAATCAAATGGTTGACGCAAAACGCCAAGTTGCATTCATCGGAAAACTCCGACACCTAAAAGCGCCTAGCGATAAGGCGCATCCATTTTAATATTGCGCGCGATTTCTCGCTCCCAACGATCACCGTTTTCAAGCAATTTTTCCTTATCATAATAAAGCTCTTCGCGTGTCTCTGTTGCAAATTCAAAATTAGGGCCTTCCACAATAGCCTCGACTGGACAGGCCTCTTGGCAAAAACCGCAATAAATACATTTCACCATATCAATATCATAGCGAACGGTGCGTCTTGTCCCATCATTGCCACGCGGAGCTGCCTCAATTGTTATCGCTTGTGCAGGGCAAATAGCCTCACATAGTTTGCAAGCAATGCACCTTTCTTCACCATTTGGATACCGACGCAAAGCATGCTCACCCCGAAATCGAGGAGATACAACCCCCTTTTCATAAGGGTAGTTGATAGTTGGCTTAGGTGCAAAAAACTGCCGCATCGCCAAGAAAAAGGCGCTGAAAAATTCTAATAATAAGAGCGATTTCGCTGCTTGAAATAAGTTCAACATACAAGCCCCTAACCTAACGCATTGAGTTTTAACACCAAAGCTGTTGCTACAACCATGAACAATGAAATCGGCAAAAATACTTTCCAGCCAAGGCGCATTAATTGATCATAACGATAGCGCGGAACAAAAGCTTTCACCATAGCAAACCAGAAAAAAACAAAGCACACTTTCAAAACAAACCAAACAACGCCCGGCACCCAATTTAACCACCAAACATCCAACGGTGGCAACCAGCCTCCAAGAAAAAGAATAGTAGTAAGTGCACACATTAAAACAATCGCCACATATTCGCCTAGAAAAAACAACATATACGGTGTGGAAGAATATTCCACCATATGGCCGGCTACTAGCTCTGATTCCGCTTCAACAAGATCAAAAGGCGGTCGATTGGTTTCTGCTAAAGCAGAAATAAAGAAAATAATAAACATCGGAAAAAGAGCGAGCCAATTCCAGTCTAAAAAGCTTCCATGAGTGAAACCAAAATAGGTGCCTAACCCCGCCTTTTGCTGTAAAACAATTGTTGTAAGATCAAGCGACCCGCTTACCAAAATCACCGTAACCAAAACAAAACCAATTGATACCTCATAGGAAACCATTTGCGCTGCCGAACGCAAAGCGCCTAAAAAAGGATATTTAGAGTTCGATGCCCAACCACCCATAATAACACCATAAACCTCAAGCGAGGAAATGGCTAAAATATATAATAAGCCGATATTAATGTTCGCAATTGCCCAACCTTCGTTAACAGGCACCACCGCCCAAGCTGAGAGCGCTAAAGTAGCTGCGATAAACGGTGCCAATAAAAACACGGTCTTATCCGCGGCTGCGGGAATAATAGGCTCCTTAAGTGCAAATTTAATAAGGTCTGCAAAGGATTGCAGCAAACCCCACGGCCCTACCACATTAGGCCCGCGCCGTAATTGGACTGCTGCCCAAATCTTGCGATCGGCATAAAGCAAATAAGCGATACATAGCAACAAAACGACCAATAAAATCAGGGCCTTTCCCACTACAGTCAATAAAGGCAATAGCCAGGTCATAAAGAAATCATACATAATTGCTTTCCCTCTCTGCCTATTGAGCTGCGTCTTGCGTATCAGCCTGCATAAGAGCTGAACATTGAGCCATTACTTTTGAAGCCCGCGCAATTGGATTAGTTAGATAAAAGTCTTTAATAGGCGAAAAAAAGACCTCCTCACCTAGCTCCCCTAATTGTTTAGAAAGTACTTCTAAGCCTTTTTTATCACTGGGAGAAATTTCATCAACCATAGCCATATGTGGAAAATCAGCAAAAAGCTTTTGACGCAATTCAAACAAAGAATCAAAAGGCAAATTATGGCCTAACACACTAGAAAGTGCTCGTAAAATAGCCCAGTCTTCTTTAGCTTGACCTGGTGCAAAACCAGCGCGCGCCGTCATTTGCACCCGCCCCTCTGTGTTAACGTAAATGCCCGATTTTTCGGTATAGGCCGACGCTGGCAAAATCACATCGGCGGCATGCGCACCATGATCGCCATGACTTCCAATATAAATAATAAACGGTTTATCCAATTCTGGCAAAACCACTTCATCGGCTCCCAGCAAAAAGACTAACTTTGATTCTTTCAGAAGGTGCGTTACACCCTGTGAAATAAAGCCAATATCAAGTCCTCCGACTTGTGCGGCCGCTTGATGCAGAACCGCAAAGCCATTCCAACCTTCTTTTACAGCCCCTACATTAAGAGCCAATTTTGCTAAATTTTGCCAAACAATTTTACCAACCTCGCCTAACAGGGCGCCTTGACCAATCAAAATCAAAGGTTTTTTTGCTTCTTTCAACACATCATAAAAGGGACTCTGGCCTTGCATCAAGGATTTGAGACTTTTGCTACCCGCCCCTAGATATTCATAAGGATACCGTAAATCGACCGATTCACCGATTAAAGCTATAGGAAAATGGCCTTGCCGTTGACGTTTTAAGATCCGAGCGTTCAAAACCGCCGCTTCAAGACGAGGATTAGATCCTATGATCAATAAAGCATCTGCATCTTCAATCCCCTCAATACTAGGATTAAAAAGGTAAGCAACACGACCAAAATCAGGAGTAAGCGCCACACTATTTTGACGGCATTCAACCATTTTGCTCCCTAAATTAGCAAGGAGCATTTTTAAAGCATACATTTCCTCAACCGTGGCCATGTCGCCAGCAATAGCACCAATTTTAGCGGAATCAACTTTAGCCACCTGCTCGCGAATACAGGCAAAAGCTTCATCCCAACTAGCGGCAACTAAACGGCCTTGATGGCGAATATAAGGACGGTCTAAGCGCTGGGTGCGCAAGCCATCCCAAATAAAACGCGTTTTGTCAGAAATCCATTCTTCATTCACCGCTTCATTTACTCGCGGTACAATACGCATGACCTCGCGTCCCCGCACATCAACACGAATGGCACTACCTACAGCATCCATTACGTCAATCGATTCCGTCTTTGTTAACTCCCAAGGGCGTGCATGGAATGCGTAGGGACGTGAGGTTAAAGCCCCCACTGGACAAAGATCTATTACATTGCCCTGTAATTCAGAACTCATCGCTTTTTCTAAATAGGTAGTGATTTCTGCATCCTCTCCTCTCCCGATAAGCCCAAGTTCTGAAATCCCCGCCACTTCGGTAGTAAAACGCACACAACGCGTACAATGGATGCAACGGGTCATCACCGTTTTAACCAAAGGGCCAATATATTTATCTTCAACCGCCCGCTTATTTTCTTCATAACGCGAATAATCGCGTCCATAAGCCATAGCTTGGTCTTGGAGATCACATTCTCCTCCTTGATCACAGACAGGACAATCAAGTGGGTGATTAATCAATAAAAATTCCATCACCCCCTCGCGCGCTTTTTTTACCATTGCGCTATTAGTAAACATTTCTGGTAATTCACCATTAGGACCCGGGCGCAAATCACGCACACCCATCGCACAAGAAGCTTGTGGCTTGGGTGGCCCACCCTTTACCTCAACTAAACACATACGGCAATTACCAGCTACTGACAAACGTTCATGAAAGCAAAAACGCGGCACTTCTGCCCCCGCCTCCTCCGCCGCCTGCAACAACGTATAGTGATCAGGAACCTCGATCTCTTTACCGTCAACTTTGATTTTTGCCATCGTTATTCCAGTCCGCATTTCTCTACTTGTTGCTATCCCCAACGGAAGAGCTATTGTGCTGCTTCAAGCCCTTCAAATGTTGGAAGGGCACTATTCTTGCTTTGCGATGCATTACGTGTATAAGCATCAATCCTTTGTTCAATTTCATCACGGAAATTGCGAATTAAACCTT